>JAHZJA010000541.1 GCA_022601155.1 Deltaproteobacteria bacterium
CCAGCTCGAGCTTGCGCCCCGACCGAAGCCGGGTGGGATCCCGCAGCGCGGTGGCATGGCCCGCGAGCTCCTCGAATGCCTTGATCATCGGGTGGAAGATCGGGTCCTTGCGATAGAGGTTGAGCGTGACGCGGTGGGCCCGGGCCACTTGCTCGAGCTCCTCGAGGTAGCCCAAGAACCGGCCGTAGATTCCGCCTGCCACGCGACCGCGACGGTCACGGGTGTCGCGACGACGCCTGTCGTCGATGCCGCTGCCATCACCGAACAGCCGCTGGGCCAGGACTGCGGCGCGCTGATCGGCGTCCGGGGCGTCCAGCTCCAGCGCTCGTCCCACATCGGCGAGGAAGGCGGTGTTGTGCTTGAGGATCTCGTGACGGATGAGGCTGAGGATGCGCGCCACTTCGGGGAAGCTCTTGGGGTCGCGCTCGAGCAGCTGACCCAGCGACGCCCCGCGATACATCCGGTACAGCCGCCACGTCGGCACCACGATGAGCAGGGTGAGCACCACCGCCCCGGCTACGTAAAACTGAAAGAAGCGGGCATCGATCTCGCGACGCAACGCCTGGGCTCGGTCCCAGTGCAGATCGTAGTCACCCGCCTCGACCAGGTAGAGATCGAGCTGCTGCGAGGCATCCAGCGGCTGGGTCTGACTCCACAGCAGCTCGGCCAGCGCGAACCGAGCCGTCAACGATCCCAACACCGCCGCCCGCTGCAGGTG
This sequence comes from Deltaproteobacteria bacterium, assembly GCA_022601155.1. Taxonomy (GTDB): domain Bacteria; phylum Myxococcota_A; class Polyangia; order Nannocystales; family Nannocystaceae; genus Paraliomyxa. The sequence goes on from JAHZJA010000541.1 coordinate 719, forward strand.
CACCGTGGCGTCGTCGGGCAGGTCTTCCCGCAGCAGCAACCCAAGGCGCTCATGCACCTCCGCTTGGTCCTCTCGCTTGTCGAGGCTCTGCTCCCAGTAACCACGGGCGTCCCCCATGCGATCCTGGGCGTAGACCACCCGCGCCAGCTGGTTGAGCACCTCGGGCTCGTCGGGAAACTCGTCGCGAGCGCGCAGCAGGATCTTCTCGGCACTGCCCCAGTCCTGCGCCTCGGTGCCCCGTAAGTACGCACGGTTGATGAGGTGCTGGAGCTTGGGATCGAGAAAGCGCAGCGAGTCCTCGGGCGGGGCGGGAATGGCCGGCAGCGCGTCGCGCTGGATCTCGCGCTCGAGCTCGGCGAGTGCGCGCGCGGCCTGCTGATCTTCCTCGTCGTCGAGGTCGGTGAACTGCCGGAAGCGAGTGTAGTGCCGCCGCGCCCGCTCCCGATCCGTCCGCGAGTACAGCTCGCCCAGCAGGAAGTGCAGCCGATGGAGATCGGGCCGCAACCGCAGCGCCGCCTCGAGGTGCTCGATGGCGGCCTCATCCTGGGCCCCCGCGAACTCCTTCTTGTAGATGAGACCCAGGGTCGTCATCGCCTGGTAGTTGGATCGATCCATGTCGATCGCCCGCTCCAGGTCCTCGATCGCCTTGGGGAACTGACCGGTTCGCGCTCGCACCACGCCACGCAGGTGGTACGCACGGGGAAACCACGGCGACTGCTCGATCGCGGCATCGAGCTCGCTCTGTGCCCGCGACAGATCGCCTGCATGCAGCGCCGCTTCACCACGCCCATACGCAGCCTCGGCCTGAGCGTCGGGGCGAAACCCCTGGGTCTGCTCGAGGTCCCGAAGGCTCATCTCGAACTCGATCTCCTCGATCTTGGTCTGCACGAACTTGATCTCGCTGTACCCGGGGTGCAGCTTGAGCAGCTCGCGATAGGCCTCGTGCGCGGCAGGGAGGTCGTCGGTCGCGCTCAAGATGTCGGCCCGCAGCCGCAAGGACGCCGCCCGTGGCAGCCGGTCCTCCGCCTGGCACTCGGTGCGATAGCGCGACAGCTCTGCCAGGACCTCGGCCCGCAGGATCTCCCGCTCGGCCTCGTCTTCGATCTTCTTCGAGGCAGCAAACACCAGGTCGGCCAAGATGGCTCGAATGTCGTCCGGTCGTCCGAGTGCGCCCTGGGGCTCGCTCGCCAGCTCGCGCGCGAGGGCCAGGCGGCGCTTGGCGTGGCTGGAACCACAAAGCCCCATCCAATCCAGCGCCGTCTCGCGACGCTCGAGCCAGGTGCCCTTGGGATCGTAGGTCGACAGCGACAACAGGTCGGTCAGCGCAACGCGAGGACATCGGCCCGGGGGGAGTCGAGCCTTGCGCGCCAGTGCCCGCCCCAGCAGCGCGGTGGGATCGCCGGGCTGCAGCTCGAGCGCAGCCGAGAACTCGCGCGCCGCCTCGTCGTGGCGCTTGCGTGCTTGGGCCTCTCGTCCCTTGCGCAGGTGCTCGTCGACGAACCGCTGGCGAGCCTTGATCTTCTCTTCCTCGGTCATCTCGGGCTCGCCGCCGGTGCCGCTGTCGCCCACCTCGTCGCCGCCGGTCCCAGGAGGCCGCGGCAGCTTGGCCGAGGGATCATCGTGGACGCCCGGTAGGGGCTTGTCGTCGTCGGGATCCGCGGGCGGTGCGGCCGCGGCCACGAACGCCACCGAGGCACCCAATCCCACCCCGGCCAGCAGTCGCCACACCCGACCACGGAGTGTCGACCATGTACGCTGCGTACTCATCGCTTCGTCCGCCGCTTGAGCCGGCGCAGCTTGATCCCCAGTTGGTTCATCCGCAGCTGGACCTTGCGACCGGCGCCTGGATCATCGAGCAGCACCTCCGCAATACGCGCGAGTTCCCCCCCGTATTTCTCGTACAGACCCTCGAGATATTGGCGCTCTACGGCGCAGCTGACCGCGTTCAGCGATTCCCCGCCGTCGATGTTCACCATCATGCGCAGGCCGCCGTCCTCGTCCTCGACCACGCCCTCGGGCTCCGCCGCCGCCGTCGGACGCAGCGGCTCCATCGGGCGGAGCAGCTCCCGGACCGTCCGCGCGGGAATGGGCACCACATCGGGCCGGCTAGACTCGGTGGGACCCTGCGGCTCCACCTGCTCGGCCCGGTCGACCAGCTCCACCAGCGTCAGCGCCACGAGGTTGGACAGCGTCATCTCCAGCTGACGGAAGTTTCCCGGCCACGGAAACTCGCGCAGGATCTTGTAGCTGGTGGGTTGCAACAGCAGATGGATGCGGCGGGGATCAGAGCGCCCCGGCACCGCGCTGCCCACCGTGATCGGCATGGTCTCACCCGGGCC
>JAHZJA010000542.1 GCA_022601155.1 Deltaproteobacteria bacterium
CTAGCGGGCGACCCGACACAGCCGTGGTCGTGGCAACAGTTGGTAGAGGCTATCGATGCCGCCCACGAGGTCCCCCACGAGGCCGACGTGCTCGCGGGTCAACAGGTGCGTCGTCTGCTGACACGCCAACGCAATTTCTACTACGCCGACGACCTCACCACGGCCGCGCCGCTGGGCGACCCGGCCGCGCGAGCGCTGCCGTATGAAGCCCGAGGCGCTGCATTCTCCGGGGCACACGTCGCAACGGTCTACGGCACCAACGTCGACGCCACGATGCTCACCGAAGCCGGCTACGCCCTCGACGATGGTCTGTGGTGGACGACGAGCCTCCGCCAAGTGTTCGATGCGTCGTTGTTCTACCAGCCGACCAGTGTCATCGATCCGTGGGGCAATACCTCAACCATCACGTACGATGCCGACGGGCTGCTGGTGACCGAGGTCCTCGATCCGGTGGGCAACGCCGTCGAGGCCGAGCACGACTACCGAGTGCTTGCGCCCACGATAGTGGCCGACGTCAACGGCAACCGTACCGCCGCCGCCTACGACGGCATGGGTCAGCTGCACCGCACTGCCGTCCTCGGCAAGCCCGGCGAGACCGTGGACACGCTGGAGGAGCCGACGGCTCTGCTCGAGTACGACCTGTGGGCCTGGCACGACCACGGAGCCCCGGTCTGGATGCGGACGCGCGCCCGTGAACACCACGGTGCCGACCCGGGCCGCTGGCTCGACACCTACGCGTACGTCGACGGTCGCGGCGCAGCGCTGATGACCAAGGCACCTGCGCAGCCTGGCACCGAAGTCTACGACCAGGTGCTGACCGAAGCGGTGCCGCGGTGGGTAGGCAGCGGCCGAACCATCCGCAACAACAAGGGCCTGCCGGTTCGAAAGTACGAGCCGTTCTTCTCTACGACTGAGGCGTTTGAAGACGAGGAAGAGCTGGTCCAGCACGGCGTCTCACCCGTGATGCACTACGACCCACTCGGCAGGGTCATCCACACCGAGCTACCCGACGGCACCGAGGCCCGTGTCGAGGTCTCCCCGTGGGTCCAGCGAAGCTTCGATGCGAACGACACCGTTGTTGGCACGACCTGGCACACCGAGCGTATGGCGTTGCCCGCCAATGACCCGCTCCGTCGCGCCGCCCAACTCGCCGAAGCCCACACGGACACGCCGTCCGTCGCCCACCTCGACCACCTCGGCCGCCCTTTCCTCGGCATCGACCACAACCGCGATTCTTCGGGCGCCGACGTCTTCTCCGAAACGCGCTCGACCCTGGACATCCAGGGCAACGTCATTCGCATCACGGACGCGTTGGGTACCGTCGCCGAGCAGCGCACGCACGGCATGCTCGGCCAGACGCTCCACACCGCGTCGGCCGAGGTCGGGCAGCGCTGGGGACTCGCCGACGTCCTCGGAATCCCTCACTGGGGCACGGCCTCCCGAGGGTTCTCGACACGGACTCACTACGACCCCGCGCGTCGGCCCACCCGCACCGTCGTCACCCGGCCTGATGGTTCGAGTTTCACATCGACCCGCATCGTCTACGGGGAGACCGCCACCACCGCCACCGCCCTCAACCTCCGTGGCCGTGTCTACCGCACCTACGATGGCGCGGGCATGCTCGAGCACGAGTCCTTCGACATCGACGGCAACCTCGCGCGACAATCCAGGCACGTGGCCACGGCCTACGACATCACCCCGGACTGGTCTGTCCTCGACGGCATCGACGACCCCGTGGCGATGGATGCCGTCACGGCCGCCCTACTCGACGCCGAGACTTTCACCACCGAGGCCACCTTCGACGCGCTCGGCCGCCCCGTCACCCAGACCACGCCAGACACCTCGGTCATCCACTTCGGCTACGGCGATGCCGGACCGCTGGAGACCGTCGCCGCCAATGTCCGCGGTGCTGCCAACGAGACCTCGTTTGTCGACGACCTCCGCTACAACGCCCGCGGCCAACGAACCCTCATCGCCTACGGCAACGGCACCCGCACGACCTACGCCCACGATTCGAAGACCTTCCGGCTGACGCAGCTACGAACCGAGCGCGTCAGCGACGGCCACCTTCACCAGGATCTCCAGTACACCTACGACCCCATCGGCAACATCGTCGAGATCGGCGACGGTGCCCAGCCTGTCGTCTTCACCAACAACGCCGCCGTCTCGGCCAGCCAGCGCTTCGAGTACGACGCACTCCATCGCCTCGTGCACGCCGAAGGCCGGGAGCACCAAAGCCAGGGCCAGCCCACCGCCAACGACTTCGTCCCACGCGTCTCGCCCGATGACCCGACGGCCTTGCGCCCTTACACGCAGCAGTACCTCTACGACGCCGTCGGAAACATCTTGGAGATGCAGCACGCAGCCATCGGCGGCAGTTGGACCCGGCGCTACGACTACGGCGACCACAGCCAGGGACATCGCCTTCAGGCCACCAGCGCACCCGGCGACCCCAGCGGTACGTTCGGCCACGCGTACTCCCACGACATCCACGGCAACATGACCACGATGCCGAATCTGGCGGCCATGGAATGGGACCACACCGACCGCATGCGCTCGGCTGACCTCGGCGGCGGCGGAGAGGTCTTCTTCCAGTACGACGCCACCGGTCAGCGCGTCCGGAAAGTCCGACGCAACCTGGCAGGCACTTCCACCTGGGAGCGCATCTACGTCGGTGGCTACGAAGTCTATCGCGAGCGCGTTGGGCAGGACCTTCGCCTCGAACGCCAGACCCTCCACATCGCAGACGACAGTGGTCGGATCTGCCTAGTCGAGACCAAGACCGTCGACAACGACTCTCCGGTCGCCAACCCGACCACCATTGAGCGATACCAATACGGCAACCACCTCGGCTCCGTTGGCCTCGAGCTGGACGAGACCGGCCAGCTCATCTCCTACGAGGAGTTTCATCCATACGGCACCTCCGCCTACAGAGCTACGAACTCCTCCGTCGACGTCAGCCCCAGCCGGTACCGTTACACGGGCAAGGAGCGCGACGACGAGACGGGCCTTGGCTATCACAGTGCCCGGTACTACGCGAGCTGGTTGGGGCGGTGGACGGCCGCTGATCCCATCGGTTTGGGCGACGGAGTGAATCGATACGCCTACGTTAGCTCGAATCCGATCGGACTACGCGACCCCAGCGGGACCAAGGGATCTTCGAGCGACCCTCACCGAACGTGGGGCGCCGACCGACCAACTGAACCTCCACCGGGTGCTGGCGCGGGTGGCTGGGTCGAAAATCCTTACGCAACTCTCGTACAACAAGACGCGGAAACAGGAGAGATCATCTCCCATGACCAGAGGCTATGGGAGTGGAAGCCCGCGCAGGCCAAGGAAGACGGCGGAAGCGGGGCCATTGCGGGGGCCACAGGGGCCGGTGTCGCGGGGGCAGAGAAACCGGGTAGCGAGGGATTCAAGCATCGTGGCCTGTCGGAAGCCGACGTAAGGCGCAGCGGCCAGGGCCTCGAGCCAATTAAGAAGGTCACCAAGTCTGCTTCACCTGCGGAGATGACGTTTCGCCATACTCGCCCTTCAGATCCACGCTCGAGTCCTGTTTTCAAGCATGGAACAAATCGAATTTCCTTTGGCAGCCTCGAGGGAATGCTCCGGCTTGCCGAGGATGGCCGCCTCGACCATGGGGTTGTCCGTGTCGATACCGCCAAAGCCAAAGCCAAGGGCGGCAATTTCCGCAGCCACAGCGCGCTGCTTGGTGATCTCACCTCGATCGAAAACGCAGCCAGGGCTGGCCTTCGCGAGGCGCAAGCTTCCGGGGCTGGACGAAACAAGGCCGATAGGTTTGGTCGAAGGGCCGACGCTGCCGCGGCAGCACGTGGGAAGATTGCCAGCTTCGGCGAATCTCATGCAGTTGGGTCCGTCCCAGGCGAAGCAATCAGCCCCGTCAGGGACGTTGCCAAAGAGGCCAAAAATCTCCAGAGGCTAACGACGGCCTCCCGCGGACTTCGTCTGCTGGGAGTCGTGGGACTCGTGGCTGGGGTTGGTGTCAGCGCGTACCGAATTGCGGCAGCATCGCCCTCGGATCGAGCTCGTGTGATCGCCGAGGAGGCGGGGGCCTGGGCTGGCGGCCTGGCGGCCGCGGCAGCGGGAGGGGCAATCGGGGCGAAATTGGGTGCACTGTTCGGTCCTTGGGGAATCCTGATTGGAGGGGCGATCGGGGCAATTGCCGGTGGAGTCGGTGGCGCTTTCTTTGGTGGAATCGCGGGGCGGGCGGCGTATGACTAAGTACGAAAGTGACGAAATGGCCATCGCGTTCGGCCGGGTACGCAAGGCAGCGAAGAAATGCCTGAAGCGAGAAACCCAGACCGAGTGGTCGGCTCTGATACGCGCCGCGCTGCACAGCGACCACGCGATCGCCCAAGCGGCCCTTGCGCAGAAGGAGGATTGCACCCGCTCGCTCTCCCTAATGCTGGAGACTATTGCCTCGACGCCAGACGCTCTCGAACGCGACCCGATGTTGCGGGCAACCGGCCTCGCCGAGCACATTTTGCCGTCTGCGTGCCAGCTGGACTTTTTTACGACCATTGCACTGGTGAGGGATGATGACCAAACTATCGAACTCCTCCGAACGGCGTGGCTGGAGCCCGTGACGCCGACGGAGTTCACCAAGGTCACGACCATTTCTCGCGCATTTTTCTCAACGTGCTTGGCGATTCGGCAGCACGACGACCACGCCGCGGACCTTGCTCTCACTCGGGCTGTCGAGCATCTGGACGTCGAGACCGCGATCGATGACTTCGGCGACGACGGCGACCAGGTCCGTCCCCCCAATGAGTTGGAGGTCGCCCTTCGTGCGCTGCTGGGCGGTGATGAAAGCACGCTTCAGGCGGCGGTCGATGACTTGTGGCAGGCGAAGCTAGACCTCATCCGGGAAGAAGACTGGCACGTCCTCTCGCTGCATAGAGGATCGATCCTGGGCGAAACGATGGCGATGCTCGCTGCACTGGCCGGGTCCCGTGGCATTCGCATACGGCTCCCGCTGGGACCCAGGTATTGGCTGTAGACGGAGACCCAACCCGCCGCGGGATGCTCGACATCCACACATGTTCTACCGTCCTGACCCACGCCGCCGCGCTCGCCAGCCGCGCCCGCGCGAGATCTGTAGCGGGCTGACTCACGGCCCCACCTCATACTCGACGAGCACGACCACATCCGTCGCCGTCGAGTCGAGGTCCGAAATCGTCAACGTCCCGACCGCATCCGTCTCCAAGCTCACACTGCCAGCATGCGTCCCCGGCAGCGCGCTAGAAGTCACCAACGACATCTCGGCCACCGCGGGCTCCGACACGCCTGCCGATCCCGGCTGCCCCTGTGGAGCCATCGCAATGCCGACGGAAGCATCGGGCGCATCGAGCCCCTCCACGATCACATGAACGCGACGCAAGCGACGCGGAATCCCCACCGGGACCGTCGCGTAGTCCGAGTCCCGCAGGGTCAGCACCAGCGGCTGCCCCTCCAAGAAGTGCTGCCACGCCACCGGGAATGCGCGAACAGCCCCCCACGAGCGAGCCCATCCGGTTCCGACCGTGAGCGTCCGCTGCCCGAGGCGCTCGAGCAAGCCAGGGACGATGGCGGTTTCGGCATAACCCAGCCCGCCATCCCGCGCGGTGTACCGCAGCTCGACGATGATGTCGTCGAGCTGCCGATAATCGAACTGCCGCAGCTGAGGGAACTCGATCCGCCAGCGGCTGATCACGCCCTTGCCCTCGAACGGACGTCGCCTCGCATCGGGCCCGCCCCCGAATCCACCCGCATCCGCATCGCCGGTACTGAGCGCGATCGACTCGGTACCCGCGGTGAAGTCGACCACGGGCTCGATGTCCCAGCCGGTCGGCTCCGGACGCACGGCACTACGCGACAGCGTGACGGTAGCGTTGGTCCCGACGAACGAACCGGCGGTTACGGGTACGGTGAGGTTGACCGCACGGAGCCGCCGCAAGTAGTGGCGCGGATGGTCGAGCGCGAACAATTCCTCGGGGAGCTCGAACTCGCAGGCCCCGGAGAATCGAAGCTGCAGCAGCGCCCCCGGATCGATCGTCGCCAACGAGACCCGCTTGACGAGCTCGTGCTCGCGGCGGTCGGCCTCGAGATAGGCGGTCTCCATCCGCTCCAACTCCAGCGCGAGCCGCTCCCCGGCGAGCAGCCCCTGCCGATGGCTCTCCCAATGCGCACCACCAACGAAACGAGCGGTGTCATCGGCGAGCTCGTAGCGATACGCGCGCTCCGCTTTCCGGGCGAGGTCGACCGCCAGGGTGTACGCCTGACGGTAGGTGTCCATCGTCGCGTCGAGCATCCAATCGTACAGCTCTTGTCGGGTGTGCTTGCGCTCGAGCACCGCGCGCGTCTGCTTGGCGTTGGTGACCTGGCGGCGATGCACCTCCAGCTCGTGGGACGCGACTTGAATGCGGGCCTCGGTCACGAGCCGGTCGGAATCGATCCGGTCCTGCTCTCGTTGCGCCTGGTCCTTCTCGAACAACCACTGCTCCGCACGACGCTCGTACTGCGCGTCGAAGCCCGAACGATTGGCCGCGCGCTCGTGGCGACGCGCCTTGCTGGAGAAGCGCTCCGCCGCGGCATGGATCGCGGCACTGATCTGCGCGGTGCCGTACAGGGCGTGAGCCTCCTTGACCCAGCCGGTATCGGACCGAAACGACCAACCGAAACTCACCGAGGGCACACCCGAGACGATTCCGGCCGCAAACCGACGGTTCTCGGCCTTGCGCTCGTCGAGACTGGCGCGCCCAAGCTCCGCGAGCTGACGCTCCTCGAGGGTGTGGATGCCAGCTTGTTCGAGTCCACGATAGTAGTCGTAGCGATGCTCGGCCAGCGCCCGCGCGCGATCGATCGAGGTCAGCTGGCGCGTCGCCTCTTCGATCTGCGACCGACGCACTTGCTCGACCGCCTCCAGCGTGAAGCGCTCCTGCTCATTCTGCATCAATGCGAGTGCCTCGACGTCGCGGCGCTCCATCACCGACAACAAGGTCCGCCCCAGGTCTCGCACGAAGCTGGTGAGCTCTCGGGCCCGGGCCGAGGCGGCCGCAAACCGATAGTGGGGGACCGGAGCGAACAGCTCGTCCAGGGCCTGCGACAGGTCGATCCCACGCGCGACGGCCTCGACGAGCAACCCCGGATCGATGGGCGGTGCAAACAACTCGGGAACCCGACGTCCGCCGTCCAGATCGAGGCAATGCCGGATCTTGAACAGGCGATCGTGCACCTTGTCCCAGTACCCAAGCAGGGTTTCGTTGGCGGGCACGCAAAAATACGGCGTTCGGACCCGCTCGTGGTCGACCAGTTGGGCGAGCAGTACACCGGACAGCAGCGCAACAGAAGCCGCGGGCTTGCTCGCGACGGAGCCCACCAACCCGTCGACCGCCCCAGAGGCAACAGGCTCCGTCCCCCCCACACCCGAAGCGGTAGGAGACAGGTTGTCGAGCGGTGCTCGAGTACCGTGATCCTTCCCCCCTGACGGCACGAGGTTCTCGGTGGCGACCATGATGTTGGACAGCGCATCGAGCGATTCGGCAAGCTGGGAGAACGTGCGGGAGGGTACGTCGGCCTGGGGCAACGGCTGGGGCCGTGGCCCCAGGATCTGCGACGCGAGCAGATACAGCTGCGCAGCCTCGTCGATCGCCTCGGCCGTCCCCCTCGCGAACAGGGCATCACCCCACGCCACGAGCGTGTCGAGGTACCGCATGACGACCTGCCGCTGATAGGCCCCTGGTCGCAAGCGAGCAATGACGTGGGGCTCGAAGGGGTGCTTGGTCCACCGCTCGATCTGTTGCAGCAATCCGCGCCGTCGCTCGTCTTCCTCGTCGGAGAGCTCGGTGCGATTGAGCAGCTGCAGATCGTCCTCGATGCTGGGGGACCGAGCTGCCTCCCACAGCGGTTTGATCATCCAGAACCGAGCCGCAGAATCGGAACCACCAGCCTCGGCGGGTTGCCCGAGCGGATCGAAGACGTACTCGAGCCACCGCTTGGCGGCCGCGTAGTCACCCATCGCGGACAGCTTCGCGGCCAACGCCACGGGAAGGTGCAGGAACAGCTCCCAGTTGTACTCGGCATGAGCCCCATCGCCGAAATCGAACGTCAGTTTTGGGAAGGCCCGCACGAGTCCGGGGTGCGGAGAGTAGTTCAGTTCCTGCTCCAGTCGCTGGCGTCGCAGCTGCCCTGCCGCTCCCGAGGCCCGGGGTCGGTACATCCCAGACACCCCAGAGACCGCAGCCTGCTCGAGCAGCCGACACACGAACGGATGCTCGAACAGCTCGAATCGAAACGCAGTCGACGCGCTGTTCAGGACCTGGCCTATCCGCAGCGGCGAAGCGGGCCACACGACGAACGAGTGCTCTGCAGCCTGCAGCACAAAGGGCTGATCGGCGTGCAGGCCTGGCTCCCACTCGGACCACTGCGGTGATGCCCACGGGTTCGGCAGCGGTCTTCGCGGGCCAATGATGTCGTACCCACCCAACCCGGTGAGTAGAGCGGGACTGTCGGCATACCCGTCGTCTTCGCGCAGCGGGACGCTCAGCCACTCATGCGGCTCGATGTCCCGTGGCTGTCCGAATGACTGCCATCGGGCCGTCGTCGACTTGGGAGCTCGGACTCCACCATCGACCTGAGTACCCGTGCGCCATGCTCGAGCGCCGTCGGGATCTCGAGCAGCCCCTATTGCAGCGAACCGGCCAACGCACGGGTCCATCTCGAAGTAGCCCAGGGTGAAATACCCTCGCGCCGCCCCCGAAGGGGTGTCACTGCGTAGCAGCGGAACGATCCGCAACGAGGATCCAACCGGCACCGCTTCGAGCGACAAGGCCTCGGAGTCGTCGATCGGAGGCTCCTCCATCGAGAAGTACGTGTTGTTGTCGCGGAACCGAAGTGTGTAGCCCGCATTGGTCAGGCTCTCGTCACCGCCGGTCTGCCGTGGCTCGGACCATGCGCCACCATCGTGAAAGCTCCACGAGAGGCGAATTTCCTGTGGCGCGCGATCGTCCGCGGCCTCCCGCGCTGTAGAACGCTCGTTGACCGTCGCCCACACCAGCAACACCTGGCCCCGATGCTCGAGCGCCAGGGCTTCCTCAGCGTCGATCTGGACTCCGACCGGTTCCCACGGGGACCACCGACCATCCTCGTGACGGCGGTAGTACCAAGCCCGCGGTGCAGTCCGTTGTCGTCCGAAGACATGCAGCCGCTGGTTGCCCTCGTCCCACGCGATCGCCCCCACATCCAGCCGCGCCATGTCGCGCAGCCCGTGGAGATAGCCTTGGACCGTGTGCTCGGCGACGCGCTCGTCCAGCTGGGTGCCCGAGATCCCCGCCATAGCCTCGCTGAACAGCTGGGTTCGGTCGCTGCGCAGCTGCGGATCCAGCCAATTTTCCGGCCACAACAAGACCTTGCGATTGGCTTCCCACACGCGGTAGTTGCCCATCCAGGTCCATTGCTCGACCATGCCCTCGGGGATCGACAGCGCCCCCTCGAGACCGAGCTGTACCCGCTGGACGTACAGCTGAATGGCCGCGATCGACTGCTGGATCCGCGAGGTGAGCCGACACGAGCTCATCGCCGGATCGATGAGCAAGTCCCCGTGAATCTGCTCGGCCCCGCCTGTACCGGGATGAAGCGCGAGGTAGCGAGCCATGAGGGCATCGCGCTGGGCCTCGCGGATCGTGTCGCGCACCGGCCCCAGTTCCGCGGCTCGTCGCTCGGGGTGAACGCGTGAAGTGGCCACCCCCTTGATCTGCCGTGCCGTCTGCGCGGTCGCTCCGTTCACCGCCCACTGCAACAGCTCGGCGGGATCAACGAGGGTGCTGCGAATGACAGAGACGGTCTGGTGCAGTCTGAAGATCGTGGACAAGTCCAGGACATCGGCGATCGCCAGGTTCGAGCCATCGATGACGGGCTGCACCTCGGCGGTCGACCATCCCATCGATGTCGCGACCATCTCGGCCAGTGGAGATTGCACGGAAGCCGTCGGCTCCAGCTGGCGCGCGGCATCGAGCCAGGCGAGCACGGACGAGGCACCCTCGGGCGCGCGCCGCACGAGCACGACGAAATCGACGAGGCCATCGAGAGCACGGGGCGCGACGATCGACGTCCCCTCGGAGGGCACAGCCGCGGGCGTCAACCACCCGAGCGACGATCCGTGCTCGACAACCCACACCAGAGCGTCGTGGGGTAGACGCAATGACCGGAGCAGATGCGCGCCTCGATGCCACAGGCGCAGCGCCGCACTGACCTCCAACACAACAGGCGCTGCGATGCCGACACCACCATCGGCGATCACCGCCGCATGCTGCACGACCGACTCACGCAACGCGTCGTCTAGGAGCGCGTCGAGCAGCGGGGTGCCTTCGCGGGCCTCGATGGTCTGCGCGAGGAGCTCGGCCGCGCCCGGATCCAGCCGGACCTCATCCTCCAGCGCTCGAACAGCCGCGCGGCGGCGGCGAACACTCGTCGCGGGGCCGAGCAGGGCATCGGCCAGACCAGCGATCATCTCCACGTGCTCGACCGTAGGGTGGATGAGCTCGGCCAGCGTCTGCGGCTCGATCCATTGCCCGAGCCACTGGCGCAGCACCGCCATGAGCCGCTCCGGTACCAGGTCGGACGAGGCCTGCACCACCGCCGCCCACACCGCGGCCACCCCCTCTTCGGTCAACAGCTCGACGAGCCGCGCCTGAAGGACGTCCGCCGCAGTCGCATCAGCGCCCTCCCCTACCGATCCAACCTGGTTCACCGCAGCCACGATGTTCTCCAGCCACCGCAAGTGCGTGGGACCATCCAACATCAGTCCATGACCGCCGGAGTACCCCAAGGCATACGCGAGCACGGGCAACGAAACCTCGGCTTCCCGCATACGGTCGAGCCGCTCGAGGAACCAGATGGTGTCGGCC
>JAHZJA010000543.1 GCA_022601155.1 Deltaproteobacteria bacterium
CGCGCTCCTGTCCGAGCGCATCCGATACCTCACCGACCATTTCCGCAGCCACAAGAAGGACTTCCACTCCCGTCGTGGTCTGCTCAAGCTCGTCGGTCGCCGCCGACGCCTGCTGGACTACCTCAAAGCCAACGACGTCGATCGCTATCGAACGGTGATCGCGAGGCTCGGCATTCGCAAGTGAGGCTCACACACGAGGGCGCGCCCGTTTCGACGGTCGCGCCCTTGGTGTTTTGGGGCTTCGCGTGTCGAGCTCGCTCTCGACGCAGTGCCATCACCCGCGGCCACCAATCGTAGGCCGCGACTCGCAAGTGACGACGCGTCGTTCTTTCGCGCTGCCGCTTGCGTGGACAACCAAACAGTTTCTGGAGAATCGAACATGAACCCAGTCATCGAGACCTGCAAAGTCGGGGACGTCGAGATCAAGATCGAGACCGGTCGCGTCGCCAAACAGGCGAACTCGGTCCTCATCACCATCGGCGAGACGACGGTGCTGACCACGGCCGTGTCGTCGGCCGAACCGCGAGACCTCCCGTTCTTGCCGCTGACGGTCGAGTACCGCGAGGCCGGCTCCGCTGCGGGCAAGATCCCCGGCGGTTACTTCAAGCGCGAGGGTCGACCCGGTGAGAACGAGATCCTCACCTGCCGCGTCACCGACCGCCCCATTCGTCCGTTGTTTCCCAAGGGCTACCGCAACGACACGCAGATCATCAGCAACGTCCTGTCGCACGACAAGGAGAACGAGCCCGACGTCTTGTCGACGACCGGTGCCTCGGCGGCGCTGACCATCTCCGAGATTCCCTGGGCCGGCCCGATCGCCGGGATCCGGGTCGCCCGCATCGACGGCAAGTTCGTCGCGTTCCCGACCTACAGCCAGACCCAGAAGGCCGACATCACCTTGGTCGTCGGGGTCAGCCGCGACGCCATCGTGATGGTCGAGGGTGGCGCACAGCAGGTGTCCGAGTCGGACATGATCGACGCGCTGATGTTCGCCAAGGACTCGGCCGCGCCGCTCATCGAGCTGCAGGACCGTCTCCGCGAGCGTGTCGGCAAAGAGAAGCGCATCTTCGTGCCGCCCGCCGTCGACGACGAGCTCATCGCCGCGGTCAAGGATTTCGCGCGCGGTGGGATGGTCGAGGCCATCAAGATCCACGGCAAGCACGACCGCCACGACGCCATCAAGGAGCTCAAGAAGGCTTCGCTGGCCAAGTTCGCCGACAGCCACCCCGAGGGCGAGAGCGACATCAAGTCGGCCATCGGCGCCCTCGAAAAAGAGGTCGTGCGGACCCAGGTCGTTGAGACTGGGGTTCGGATCGACGGTCGTGACACCACGACCGTTCGCCCGCTGCACATCGAGGCGCACCCGTTCCCGCGCCCTCACGGATCGGCACTGTTCCAGCGCGGGGAGACCCAGGCGATCGTCAGCGTCACGCTCGGCACCGAGTACGACGCGCAGCGGCTCGACACGATCCGCGGCGATGTTCGCCGCAACTTCCTGCTGCACTACAACTTCCCGCCGTACTGCACCGGCGAGGCTCGTCCCATGCGTGGCACCTCGCGTCGCGAGATCGGCCACGGCGCGCTGGCCGAGCGCTCGCTCAAGGTGGTGATGCCCGACACCGAGACGTTCCCGTACACGGTGCGCATCGTGTCGGACGTGACCGAGTCCAACGGCTCCTCCTCGATGGCGTCGGTGTGCGGCGGCAGCCTGGCGCTGATGGACGCGGGCGTGCCGATCAAGGCACCGGTCGCTGGCATCGCGATGGGCCTCATCCAAGAGGGCGACAAGATCGCCGTGCTCACCGACATCCTCGGCGACGAGGACCACATGGGTGACATGGACTTCAAGGTCACGGGCACCGCCGACGGCATCACGGCGCTGCAGATGGACATCAAGGTCCAAGGCCTCACCCGCAAGATCCTCGAGGACGCCCTGTCCCAGGCTCGCGATGCCCGGCTGCACATCCTCGACGGGATGAACGAGACCCTCGCGCAGGCGCGCGACGACGTCTCGCAGTACGCACCGCGTATCGTCACGATGCAGGTCAAGGTCGACCGCATCCGCGACATCATCGGGCCTGGCGGCAAGATGATCCGTGCCATCACGGAGCAGTCGGGTGCACAGATCAACGTCGACGACAGCGGTCGCGTGTCGATCTCGTCGTCGTCGATCGAGTCGATCGACAAGGCTCGACGCCTGATCGAGGGCCTCACCGCCGAGGCCGAGATCGGCGCCTACTACCAGGGCATGGTCACCCGCTGCGCCGACTTCGGTGCCTTCGTGGAGATCTTGCCGGGCACCGATGGCCTCGTGCACATCTCCGAGCTGGAGAACCACCGGGTCAACCAGGTCACCGACGTCCTCAATGAGGGCGACGAGGTCGTGGTCAAGGTCCTCAACATCGACCAGACCGGTCGGATCCGGCTGTCTCGCAAGGCGGCATTCGGTGTGGATCCGTCCGAGGTCCAGAACATGCGGGCCTAGGGCCCGCGCCGAGCCCTGGCCTTCGCCGGCCGGGCTCGGACCCGTTTTCCGATGAAGGTCGCCTTCGCTCGGCTGCACCCCGAGGCTTCATTGCCGCGGAGGATGTCCGAGCAGGCGGCCGGTCTCGATCTCAGCGCCTGCCTGGGTGCCGACGGCGAGCGAACCCTGGAGCCCGGGGAGCGCGCACTCGTGCCCACCGGTATTCAGGTGCAGCTGCCGGCCGGCCACGAAGGCCAGGTTCGCCCGCGGTCGGGCCTCGCGTTGCGTCATGGGGTCACGGTGCTCAATAGCCCCGGCACCATCGACGCGGACTACCGGGGGGAGGTCGGCGTGGTGCTGATCAACCTGGGGGCCGCCGCGGTGACGATCCGTCATGGCGACCGAATTGCCCAGCTGGTGGTCGCCCCCGTGACTGGCGTCGATCCGGTGGAGGTCGAGCCCTCCGCCGAGGACGAGACCGGGCGCGGTGGGGGTGGGTACGGCAGCACGGGCGGCTTCGACCCTGCCTGAGCGGCCTGGCTTTTCTGCGATGGCGCCTACGGGGTGCCTACCGCTACAATATGAGCCCGCGCGGTTGGCGTTCGCGTCCCGCGTCCCTCCCGAAAGTCCCCGCCTTGCCGAGCCCCGGCGAAACAATCTGCGGCGAGATTCATCTCGATCGCCTGGCCTCGGCGTCGCTGGGAGCCGAGGTCTTTCAGCCTGTATTCGTCGCGCGCAACGACGGCCGTGACGAGTCGCTGTGGCTGACGGTCATCGACGGGGCGTTCTTGCCGACGCACGTCGACCTGTCGACCTTCATGGCGGGGGCCAACGCGCTGACCGGCATCCGCCATCCGTCGCTGGTGCGCACGGTGTTGGTCGACCGCGAGGAGAACTACTGCGTCGTCGGCTACGAAGAGCTGCCCGGCGCCGAGGCGCTGGGTGACCTCATCATTCGAGGCGGCAGCCGTCGGCTGCTGGCACGCGCCGCGGTCGAGGTGGCGCGCGGACTGGCGTTCCTGCATCGCCGACAGATGCTTCACGGTGCCCTCACGCCGGGCACCGTGGTGCTGTGGGAGGGCGTGCCCGTGCTGTGGGAGTACGGCCTCGCTGGGCTGTGCGTCTCCAAGGTGTTCGGCCCGCGTGCGCGAAGCCTGGGCGGGGATGTCGTCGCACCCGAGGTGGTGGCCGGGTCGGCGCTGACCCCTGCGTCCGATGTGTACGCGTGGGGAGCGGTGATGGCCTCGATCGCCAGCGGGGAGCTGGGCTCCGATGCCGTGGCGGCGATCAAGGACGAGGAGCTCGATCCTGGGCGTCACGCCGCGCTGTTCGGTCTCATCCGACACGCACTCGAGCCCGAGCCCGAGCAGCGTCCTCGTGACGGCGTCCATCTGCTCGAGCTTCTGCAGCGCTCGCTGTCGTCGATCGATCCGGGTGAACCGATGACCGCTGCGGCCCAGTCGTCTCCTGCCGCCGCCGACTCTGGCATCGATGCTCTGCGGGACCTGGCCAGTCGCTATCTGGAGGAGATGGATCAACTCGGCGCTGGGTCGAGCAAGGCCGCGCGTCCACGGGTCGCTGCGCCCCCGGTCACCGGTGGATCCGATCCGGTGGGCGCTCTGGGTCGGGTGCAGCTGGTCAAGCGTCGCGAAGACGGCGGAGCGCCGGGGTCGGCCGAAGATGGCGACGAAGGGGTCGGGCGCCCGTGGCTGAGCACGCCGCCGATCCGCGAGCGGTCTGATGTCACCGCCCTCGATCCGCGTGCAGAGCCCTCGGAGGAGTCGACGCCCTCGGCGCCCGTGCAGTGGCCCGAGGCACAGCTCGAGCCCGAAGCGACCACTCACGAGCCCGGGGCGCCGAGCCCCGTGCCGACACCCTCGGGGCCCGACGAGCCCGAGTGGAGCGGTCGTTTTCGGCTGCCGTCGGGGACCTACCGGGCGATCGTCGACGCACCCAAGCCCTCGGGGCCAGGTCTGGTCCGCGGGCCCGAACCGGGAGTCTCGGGCGCGGACGCGGGCACCCTGGCGCTGGGCAAGGGAGGGGCCGGCAACACCGCGAACGCCGCTGATTCTTCAGCCCGCTGGGTGTCGCACGCCCCCGAGACCAGCGCGTCGGGGTGGCTGCGAGCGGCGGGACCCAAGGCCGCGGGCCGTGCCACCGAAGGTCTGTACGACGCTCGCCCCGAGCCGCGAGAACTCGCCCACGGGGTTCGCAAGCGCTGGATCCTCGCGGGAGGTGCTGCAGCGCCGCCGCCTTCGGCTCTGGCCAACGACCTGCCTCCACCCGGCGTTCCGCGGTCGATGGACGACGAGGAGGTCACACCACGCGAGCCCATCGATCTGGCCGGCGAGGGCGGGCCGTCGGCCGAGGACTCGATGCGGGGCCGGCTGGACCTCGACGAGATCGCTCGCCTTCCGCCTTCGGAGCGCGATACCCCGCCCGATCTCGAGGCGCATCAACGCGGCGCCGAGGCAGCTTCGAACGCATTGCTCGCCGACGAAGACGGGCTCCCGCCGATGCCCGAGCCCTCGGAGCCGCGGCCGGAGGCACGACCGGATGTCCCGCCAAAGGTCGAGCGCCGCGATGGCGCCGCGCCGTTTCGCGTGCCGCGGACTCCAGGACCGCACGGTCCCCCGGCGGTGTTGATGGCGGTCGGCTCGGCCGCGGTGGCGGGGTTGTTGGCGTTGGGCGCCACGTTGGCCGCGTCTTCGGCTCGCGGCGGCTTCGACCGACTGTGGCAGGCCGACGATGAGGGGTCCGCCGTGGCAGCGGGCGACGAGTCGGCGGGGGACGGAGAGTCGGACCCCGCGGCGCCGGCCGACGGATGCCCCAAGGGGATGGTGGCGATTGCGGGTGCCGACCCGCCGTTTTGCATCGACCGTGCCGAGTACCCCGGCCTCGATCGGGTGCCGGCCATCGACGTGGATCTGCCACACGCACGTCAGGCATGCGTGGCGCGAGGTCACATCCTGTGCACCGAGGCGCAGTGGCGCCGCGCCTGTCGGGGTGACTCGGGGTGGCGTTTTCCCTACGGGCCGCGTCGGGAAGCTGGACGCTGCCGGGTGGGGGAGGGCAACGCGGCGCCCGGTCCGGCCGGTGCCGACCCCCACTGTGTCAGTCCCGAGGGCGTCCTCGACCTGGTGGGCAACGTCGCGGAGTGGACCGAGGAGGGCTTGGTGATGGGCGGTAGCGTGAGCTCCAAGAAGACCGCGGGGTGCAACGCGCGGCAGCGGCTCAAGGCCACGACCACCCGGGGCAACGTGGGCTTCCGCTGCTGCTTCGTGCTTCCCGCACCTGTCTCGGACACCGAGGGCCAATCCTCGGGCACCGAGTAACCAAAACGGGGTGTAGACGCGGGTTTGGGGCCCGAGTGTGGCGCCGCCAGGCCCGGTGCTACAGTCCGCCGCG
>JAHZJA010000050.1 GCA_022601155.1 Deltaproteobacteria bacterium
AGGCTGTCGGCCTCCACATTGACCCGAACGCCACGGGCCGAGACCTGTGCATGGCTGCGGATCTTGGCGCCCGTCTGAGCGCTGCCGGTGAACGCGATGACGTCCTGGGTCTCGACGTGGTCGAGCAGGTCGCCGGCCGGTCCGAGCAGCAGGGAGAAGATGCCGGGGGGCAGCTTGCCCTCGTCGACCAGGATCTCACCGATGACCGCGGCCAGGGCAGCGGTGCTGGTGCCGGGCTTGGACAGCACGGGCATGCCGGCCAGCCACGCGACGGCCATCTTGCCGACCATGCCCCAGGCGGGGAAGTTGAAGGCGTTGATGTGGATCGCCGCGCCTTGCCGGGGCAGCATCACGTGCTGGGCCCGGATCTTGGAGCCGCGGGTCAGCTCGACCGCCTCACCTTGGGGGATCCAGGGGCCGTCGCCGAGCGTGCTGGCCAGAGATCCATACGAGGCGAGCACCGCGGTGGCGCCGTCGATGTCGAACTTGGCGTCGCCCCGCGTGTTGCCGCCGTTCTCGATGGCGACCTCGATGAGGGCGTTGCGCTTGGCCCACAGCAGCTTGGCCAGCCGCTTGAGCATCGCGCCGCGCTCCGCGAAGGACATGGCGCGAAGGGCAGGGCCGCCCACATCGCGGGTGTACCGAAGGGCTGCGTCGAGTCCCGTCGCGCGGCGGAGCTCGAAGACGGGGGCCTCGGTGGTGGGGTTCGAGAGCACGATGGCCTCGCCATCGCTGTCCTGCCAGGTACCCCCCAGGTAGCTCTTGAGCTGCTTCATGGCGCGCCCACGCTAGCAGCCCCCATCCCCAACGAACACGAGCCGCCGCGAGGTGCCGACGGCGGATGACTCACGTGGAAGGACGGCTGTGGAGCGGGGAGCGCTGCGCGAGGCGCCCGCGACCCTCGGAGGCGGCCACTGGAGGGGCGCCAGAGCTGGGAGGGCTCGGGCAGGTGGCCTTGGGCTGGGCCGGTGTTGGTGGGCGCACATCGTCGCCGTCGGTCGCGGATGGCGGGCACGCGGGCGTGGCCGGAGGCGTCGAGAATGGATCGCTGAGGTCGCCGTCGTTGCGCACCGGGCCGGACGACGGCGGGTGCGGACCAGGCTCGACCGACGCCGGAGGTTGGGGCGTGACCGGACTGAAGGGATCGCGCAGCAGCGGCGCGGGGCCGGCCTGGGGTGAAGGCGGCGGGCCGGCAAACGGATCGCGCAGCTCGGTCCGCGCCAGCTGTGCGGTGGGCCGTGGCCTGGGGGCAAACGGATCACGCAGCTCGGTGTGATTGCGCGGAGCGACGGGACCAGGCCGGTGGGTGAACGGGTTGCGAAGATCGGGCGAGGTGTTGGCCCGCAGCGGCGAAAGCGGAGCCGCGCCGCGCGATGGATCGAGCATCGGCGCCACGAGCCCAGCCTGACCGGGAACGAGCGCGGCCGGGCGGGTGCGTCCGGGCACGACCGATTGCACCGGAGGCCCCCAGGGATCGTACAGACCCTGTCCATCCCGACGGCGCACGACGGCGGGTCGCTGGATGGGCACCCCGTTGCGCGATGCCTTCGCGAGGGGAGCAGGAGCGGGTGCAAGCCCCGATGGCGCTGCCGCGGTGGGGGCGCTGGGTGCTGCAGTGCTCCTTGGAGCCGCTGGTGAAGGCTGTGATTCAGCCTCGGTCGGAGCCGTCGGGGCTGGCCCGATGGTGCCTACGGTGGTTGGTGGTGCGATACCAGCGGGCGCTGCAAAAGCGAGCCAAGCACTCAACGCGGGACCGGACCAGGCCACGTGGTCAACGTAGCACGCGCACGGGCGATTCGAAGCGCAGCGCGGCTCCGAATGCGGTCCGTACTGCGTTTCCTACAAGGTAGGTGGAACGGTTGGTGAGCCGGCGTCCCGGAGCGAATTCACGTGGTGGTCTGCGATCGCGCAAGGCGTTCGCCAACACGGGGGGTGCGATGACGTCAGGCAACTACGCCGACGGTGCGTCAGCGGCTGCGGCCTCTTCAGCGTCTTCGGCCGCCAGAGGCTGCAGGGCTCCGAGCACCACATCGTCGAGCCCAGGAATTTCCTTCGTGGGCATGAAGCGACCGATCACCGACCACACCGCGCCGCCGCCGACGGCGAGCATGGCCACGAAGGCGTAGTCGACCGGGATGGACCGCAGGTAGTGGTAGGCGACGACCAACGCGGCGATCGTGATCACCTGGCTGACGAAGTCGCCGATGTGGCTGCTGATACCCCTGGGCTTGGTCGGCTCGGCGGTGATCTTGGCAACGACACCCTGCGCCACGGTCTCGAGTTCCACGTCGACGTGGGGGTCGTCCAGCCGCGACTTGATCGAGCGCCACGATCCGTTGAACAGCATCAGGCGCGTGCCGCCGTGCCCCACCATCATCACGGCACGCTCGCCGGCGAAGCTTCCGACGCCATCGTCCTCGTCGCGAACGATGACGGTCTTGGGGAGA
This sequence comes from Deltaproteobacteria bacterium, assembly GCA_022601155.1. Taxonomy (GTDB): domain Bacteria; phylum Myxococcota_A; class Polyangia; order Nannocystales; family Nannocystaceae; genus Paraliomyxa. The sequence continues at coordinate 2,448 of JAHZJA010000050.1, forward strand.
GCGTCGACGAGGGCTTGGCGGACCTCGCCGAGATCCGCGGCCAGCCGAAGTTCCGAAACGTTGCCGTTCGCCATCGGCCGGTAGGCTACCAAACCCGCGGCGAGGGGGCGCTCAGTCCCGGTTGCCGCCCAGAAGGTGCAGCAGCGACAGGAACAGATTGAGGAAGTTGATGTACAGCAGCAGCGCGCCGTTGATGGCCAGGTTCCCCTGCCCGCCGTTGACGAGGTACAGCTGCTTGATGGCCTGCGTGTGGTAGGCGGTGAGCCCGGCCGACACGAGGGCCACGATGCCGGAGACGAGCAGGCTCATGCCTGCGCTCTGCACGAAGAACATGTTCGCGAACGAGGCGAAGATGGCCCCGAACAACGCCATGAGTAGGAACTGCCCCATGCCGGACAGGTCCTTCTTGGTCACGAAGCCGAACACGGCCATGCTCGCGAACGCCGCGACCGTAGCGGCCAGCGCGGTGAACAGGGTGCTCGTCTGGTAGACGACCGGGATATAGGAGAGCGACACGCCGATGAGCGCGGAGATCACCATGAAGGCCATCGTGGCGCCGCCGCGGCTCATGCCAGCGATGCGCGGACCGATGAACATCGGCAGGAAGAACGGCAGCAGCAGCAGCCAGCGGGTGACACCCGTGAACAGGGTGACCACCAAGTCCATCGACTGGGCAATGCCCCACGACACGCCGGCGGTGACCGCGAGGCCGACCGCCATCCATCCGTAGACGCCATTCATGAACTGGACGACCCCGCTGTGAAGCTGGGTCGAGCCACCCATGCGGGGGCCGTTGGGTTGTGGGGATGCGGGCTGCTGGTGATACCCCTGCATGCCGACAGTCTGACCACCCTCGACCCGGCGGTCAACCGCTACCAAACCGGCTGTTCCGCCGCGATGGCGACCACGTGGAGGCGATGGCACGATGGCGCGCATGACAGGATCGGCACATGCGGCACGAAAGGGCTGGGCGCTAGCAGCGCTAGCCGTGATGACGCTGTGCTCGGGGTGCCGTGGACGAAGCAAGGGTCCACCACTGCAGTTGGTGCGCACGCCTGCCGCGGGTCGACCCGATGTGTGCCCGGACGACGCGGTCGATCCGCACGGCGACACGACCCCTTCGGCGATGCACCTTCGGTGTTCGTATGCCGACGCCGCCGGGGGCACGCCCACGCGGGTCAAGGGGCGGGTGTCGGTCGAAGGCGCGCCGGGATCGCTGGGCGACAGCCCGGGCCGGATCGCGGTGGTCGTTCATCAGGCGCCGCGTGCCGTCGACGGACCTCCGGGGCCGAAGGTCGCCGAGGCCACGACCGACCCGCAAGGGACGTTCTCGATCGGTGCGCTGCTACGGCCCGGCGAGTACGTGGTGGTGGTCGCCGACGTGCCGGGCCGAGGGCCACCCGTGCAGCGGCGGATCACGGTGGGGGGCGAGGCCGGACACACGCTGTCCGACGTGCAGCTGGTGATACCGCGCGCGCGCATGCTCGCCGACGAAGACCCGTCGCAATAGGCGACCGCGTCGTCGCCCGATGCGATGCCCATCGTCGGACGGGTGCGCGGGGCTACGAGCGCGTCGTGTCCAGGTAGCGACCACGCCGCCAGGTCTCCGGGTGGCGGGCGTGCTCGTGTCGTAGCCGGATGCGATGCCAATCGTCGGACGGGTGCGCGGGGCAGCGAGCGCGTCGTGTCCAGGTAACGACCACGCCGCCAGGTCTCCGGGTGGCGGGCGTGCTCGTGTCGTAGCCCGATGCGATGCCAATCGTCGGACGGTACGCGGGGCCGCGAGCGCGTCGTGTCCAGGTAACGACCACGCCGCTACGTCTCCGGGTGGC
>JAHZJA010000544.1 GCA_022601155.1 Deltaproteobacteria bacterium
CGACATGGATGATATCGAGCGCGCCCGTCGTGTCCCATCTTTTCAACTGATTGGTGATCGCTGGCTGGAAGCGTTGGATCTGAACAGGCTTCGGGCCATGGGTGTCACGGTCACCGGGCGATTGGCCGGCATTCGGGACGGCAATGCAGAGGAAGCCGTCAACAAGTACACCGGCGCCCGCTATACGCAGCACTCGACCGGAGTTCGCGACGGGAAGGAGGGCTTCCTCGAGTTCTTCGAGCCCTTCATTCGTCGCAATCCCGTTCGCGACATCCAGATCGTCCGAGGTTGGGAAGACGGGAGGTACGTGTTCGTCCACGCGTTCCAGTCGCTCAACCACGGCGAGGCCAAGTGGGTGACCACGGACTTCTTCGACACCGATGGAGACGGAGCCATCGTCGAGCACTGCGATGTGATCGCCTCCTACGCCGAGGCTACGCCGTCGGGGCACACCAGCACCGATGGCGCCACGGAGATCACCGACCTGGACCAGACCGAGGCCAACAAGCAGCTCGTGCGGGACATGATCGGCGACCTGCTGATGCGCGGCGGGGACGCCAGTCAGCCCCAGCGCTACATCAGCGAGCAGCAGTACATCCAGCACAACCGCGACGTCGCCGATGGTCTCGCCTCCCTCGCTGCGCTGCTCGCCCAGCCCGACCGACCGTTGTGGTACGAGCGGATCGTCCTCGTGGTCGGCCGGGGGAACTTCGTCGCCACGCTGTGCGAGGCGAGCTTCGACGGCAAGCCCTACGCTCAGGTCGATGTGTTCCGTGTGGAGGCGGGTCGGATTGTCGAGCACTGGGACAATGCCGAGCCGTGTCCGCCCGAGGACGAGCTGGTCAACAGCGGCAAGTTCTGACAGCGTCGCTCGCGGGGAGTTGGTGGGCCGCGGCGGCTGTTGTTGCGCGGCCGAGCTCGATGAGCGACGGCATCGCCCGGGTCAGCCCGCGGATCCCACGACCTCGACCAACATCTGCGTGTTTGGATTGGCGGAATCGCCGGAGGCCATGGGCCTCCAGATTCCGCCAGATTGCGCGAACCCGTCGGTCCCCAGGTTCTGAAACGACCACAGGCCCCCCACCTGGACCGGGCTCCACAGCTGACTGTCCTGACCGCCGCCGGTCTCGATGATGAGGTCGTCATCGGGGCCCATGGTCAGATAGTAGCTCTGCAGGCCGTCTTCGGCGTGGGCGTCCGTCGGGTGGTACCGCTTCTTGAGCCGGAGGCGAACACTCGGCTCGCTGGGCTCACCGACGTCACACTCCACCGCGTACTGGATGGTGGAGATGGGGGTGGGGCTGTGGCTGAAATTGACTCTGACGATCTTGCTCAGGCGTAGCGGGATGACATTGTCGTCATAGACATTGTCATCGTCCGAGACGAACCCGTCGGGCTTGACATAGCCGGCGGTCAGGACCGGCTCCCCGCCCTGATCGATATGCGTCCGGAGGGTGACGAATTGGCCGTCGAACTCGCTGCAGAATGCTCCCACGTCGTCTTGCTCGACATCGCATTCGCTTGGGTCGACACGCTCGTCGAGCTCGTAGTCACCCCCCTGATCGCACGCACCGACGGCGAACAGTGCGAATGCGGCGACGATGGCGGAACGAAGGCGACCGCGGTGCTCAGTGGCGACGGAACAATTGTGGGGTCTTGGATCTGTCATGGCGCTGTTGTCCTTCGTTGCTGCGGGACTGCGTGCAGTCGGCGGTGGGGTGGGGCGGCTGCGCTGCCTCGATTTGATCGGTGCTTCGATGTTCGTGCCGTGGTGGCGATGTGCGGCGCGAGGATGCAGATGGCGGCCGACAGCTGTTCGCCTCACGCCCGCTCAGGGCATGAGGACCCGCCCGTCGTGTCGAAACGGACGGGATCGAAGGCGCGAACGTCGTCGCCGCGCCAGCGACGTTGGGACGGTGGCGTTGCCCGCCCACCGGCCCCGGCCGTGGGGGAGGCCCATCCCTTGGGATGGCACGCACCCCTACGATGTCGGCTCGCCTGCGCGATGCGTTGCTCGAAGCATCGCCCGGACTTCCATGTCGATCGACGGCCAGCCTGGCCAGACGATGGGGTCCAATGAGCTTTGGCAGGCCCTCTACTCAGTCACCCCAAGCCGGGCAAACTATTCACAGCGCACTTCGCTCCGTCTCGACGGGCCGGGAGGCGCTGGTCCGCCACGATCTGCGGATGCTCGCTCGCGTGTCGCACGGCGCGTTGGGTTCGGGCCCCGAAACGCGGCGGAGGTTCGTCGCATCGCAGATCCACTGGGATGCGGCTCGCTCGAGTCATCGACTCGTTCGGGTCGTCCCCTCGCGGCCGGCGTGGCCCAGACGATGGGCTCGCCCGCGTTGTGAAGGCCTGTGCAGAGTTTCCTTTAGCCGGACAAACTATCTGCAGGGGTGTGCGATCCGACCTCGGGATGACGCGGGCACGCCGTCGCATTGTTCGACTCCGGCGAATGACCCCACCCGATGGGCGTTGTGCCGAGTCTCGGGTGGACGGCGGGGGTCGCTTGCACCGCTCACTCGACGGGTCTCACCCGCCGAACATCGCGCGTCCGCGGTCGTCCCACCATGTCGTCCAGGCCTTGGCGGCCACCTCCCGCGCCCGGCGATCCCCCATGGGAGAAAACGGCACGCGATGTCCGGTGATCCGCACGAGCTCATCGGCGGCCCAGCGGCGAACCGGTACGTCGCGGTGGCGCAGGCTGTCGATGATCCACTCGATGCGATGGCGGTGACCCTGGGCCTCGTACCAGGCGCGCCAGCGGTGGGGCTTGAGTCCGTGCTGCTGCCCGGTGATCGAGCACAACGACTCGAGGGCGGCCTCTTGGATGAAGCGGTCGCCACCGCTGAGCTGATCGACGAGCTGAGGAATGGAGCCGATGTCGCGCAGGGTCCCCGCGGCCCGAGCCGCGTGGAGTTGGTCGGCCCGTGACGAGTCGGCGAGCTGGTTGCGGACGACGGTGGCCGCGGCCTCGAACCCTTCGCTGCGGCGGTAGGTCTCGAGCACGCGCATGGTGACCACCCGGACGTCGCCATTGTCGTCGAACCCCAGCTGCGCGAGCGGGCGCATGCATCGAGGGTCACGCAGCTCGTGGAACACGAAGGCGGCGTAGAAGCGGACGTCGGGATTGGGGTGCTCGAACAGATCGATGACGTGGGGCACGACGGTCGCGCCCAGGGCGATCACGGTGCGGATGAGCGGGCCGTGGGCGGATGGAGGCGGCAGCGAGTGGAGGTCGCGACGCAGGACCTCCAGGGGCCCAGGGAACTGAGCCATCAGGCGCAGCATCGCGGCGTTGCCGTGCTCGCGAAGCTGATCGGGGCTGGCCTCGCCCGAGACCACGGCGTCGATGAGGGTGTCGATCTCCTCGTGCTGGGAGTCGGCGGCCAGCGGCGAGTCGGGGGGCATCCAGTCCTCGTCCTCCAGCTCGATGCGTCCGCGCGCGGTGGCGGGCATGATCGGCTGTGCGAGGGAGATGATGGTGACCTCATCGTCGTCGTCGTCGCCCAGGTTGGGCACGGGCGCGCGGAACGAGCCGGACGCCGAGGGGTGCGACCGGGGCTCGGGGGGAGGCAGGCCGTGAATGGTGGGGCTGCGAGGGTGCCGAGTCTGTCCGTCGCTCGGGTCCTCGACGGCGGACGGCGGGGGAGGGGGCAGTGGCGGCGGCGGGGGAGCCGAGTGCACCGTGTCTCGGCTGAGGCTGTCGGCGTCGGGATCCGCGACCCCCATCGCGAGCAGCTTCTGGGTCTTGCGGAACTTGATGTTGCCGTCGTCGTCGCTGTGCGAGATGGCCGGGTACTCGTTGGTGGCGTGCGCGGAGGGGTCGTCGTCGGGCTGCGCGTCGACGGTGGCTTCGGCGGCCGACTCGGCGCTGTCGTGTGACGCGGCCCCGGCCGTGCCAGCGGTGGGCGCCGGTCCGATCTGCGTGATCTCGTCGTGACCCGACGCAGGAGTCTCGGGCGTTTCGGGGGGTGGGTCGGCGCTGTCGGCCTCGTCGTCCGTGGGGGGCGCGTCGGATGGCGCGCTCGTCTCCGCTGCGGCTCGCTCGTCGAGGGCCTGCGCGGCGAGCTGGGGGCTCAACCGCCAGGGGCTGGGCGGCAGGGGGGGAGTCTCGGGGACGAGCGTCGCAGGAGGGGGGCCGCCGGGGCCGTGCTCCTCGTCGGCGGTGGTGGCCCGCGAGCGCGCGGGCGGCTCGATGGCGGCGGGCTCGATGTCCTCACCGTCTTGGTCTCCGCCGTACGCGGCGCGGATCCTCTCGGGGGCGGGTCCCCAGCTCTCGCCGGGGCGGGCCGGGAGGCTATCGGCGGTCGAGCCGTCCGGCCGCGGAGTGGGCGAGGGGCCCGACCGTCGACGCAACTTGAGAATCTCCTCGAACGCTTGCCCGGCCGCGCTGGCAATCTCGGTCAGGC
>JAHZJA010000545.1 GCA_022601155.1 Deltaproteobacteria bacterium
CGGTCCTGCTCGCGGAGCTTCGCGATCTTCGCAGTGAGGACCAGAACATCCTCGTGCAGCGCTTCTTCGGGGACAAGACCGCGGCGGAGATCGGGCGGTCGCTCGGTGTGCCCGCGGCGACGATTCGCTCGCGGATTCACCGCGCGCTCGAGCGCTTGCGGGGCGGGTTGGATCGCGGCTTCGGCGAGCGCAGGACGTGGTGCGCCGCGGTGCTTGCGATTCCGGCGGGCGGGGGCGTAACGCTGGAGGCATCGGCGACAAGCAAGCCCACGATGAGCACCGCCGCCCCGATCCTGGTCGTTTCTGCCGCAGCCCTCGGAGTCGGTGCGTACGCCTACGCCACCACCGAATCCGAGCCCACGCCCCAGCTCACCCCGGAGGCCACGCCCGTGTCGGCAGCCCCGAAGACGACGGTGCCGAGGCCAGCTCCCGTCGTGCAGGCCAGGAGCCCCAAGGGCCAGTGGGAGGCTCGTCGGGCGAAGGTCCGCGGCAACGTGGAGGTCGAACCCACTACGGCCGAGACCATCGTCGTTCGCCCCTCGACCGCGGCCCTCGCCTACGACGAGCTCGTGCGCGCGTGCTTGAAGGACTTGGACTCCAAGGCGGTCGGCGCCATGACGGTGTCGATCCACGAGATCGGCGCTCCGGATGTCGGGACGATCTACGACGACGTCGACGTCGTCTACAGCAGCCTCGACGACCAAGAGGCTCTCGAATGCGTCGTACAATCGATGTGCACCTACGTTGGGGCGGCCCCCGAGGCACCGCTGGACCTCGTGGTGCTCCGCACCATGGCGCTCGGCAACGCGGAGACCCGCGAGGACGAGGGCAAGCAGGTTGCCAGCTATATCGTGGCCGCCAAAGCGGGCAAGCTCCGCGCGTGCGAGTCCGAAGCCGACGGTGAAGCGGCGGGCACGGTCGCCTACGCGATGACGATCGGTGAGGGAGGCCTCGTCGAAGACTCCGTGCCGGGTCCATCCGCTCTTCCCGCCGCGGTCATCGACTGCATCACTACGACCACGACGGACTGGCGCTTCCCCGCGCCCCTCGCGGGCCAAACCTTCACCCATGCGTCAACTCGCCCGATTCCCATCACGGAGTACTCGGCTAGGGAGGACGCGACTCGGGAGGACGCGACTCCCAAGACCCCGGCACGACCAGGTGCGCTGGCGCTCCACGGTCAGGCCGCGCGCCTGCAGCTGCGCCTCGATCCGATCGCGAAGCGGGGCCGCGGCCTCGGTGCCCACCCCATGGGGCGATCCCGACGGGCCCGCGAGGCTCTCGAGGATCGTGCGGGCTCGGGCCGCGGAGAACTCCCTGGTGGGCGTGTCGGCCCCGCGGGGGATCGGGCGGATCACTGCGCAGACCGGCGAATCCGGCCACGAGGACCAGGACTCACAGCGCCATCCAGGGGCGTGCAGCGGCATCGGGGGCGGGCGGGCGCCGGTCCACATTGCGGCGAAATCCGCCAGCCCAAGCCGCGCCCCTTCGGATAGGACTGACGAGGAAACGGGCGCCGATGACGACGGCGACAGCATCGACCCGTCACCGTCAGGTTGGTTTCGACACCGGATCGGAGAACCGAGTATGAGAGCGCGGTATGCATCGTTGATAGTGGGGTGGGGACTGCTCGTGGCAGGCTGTCCTGGTGATGGTGACGGCAGCGGCGGGGGCACCGACGAGGCGTCGACGGGCACCGACGCGATGGACAGCGACGACGACGGGCCCAGCGACGACGGTACGGGCACCACCACGATGAGTCCGAGCACGGGCGAGCCGCTGGCGCCCGGCATGGCTCGCGGCGGCATCGTGGTCGACTGGGTGGAGGCCAACCAGGGGGTGGGCGTCGACATCGGTCGCGATGGCGGCGAGGTCGGCCCCGGTGACCGGCCCGCCCCGCTCATCAGCCATCGCGATACCCTGATCCGCGCGTTCTGGTCGCTCCCCGACGACTGGCAGCCGCGCGAGATCGAGGCGCGCCTCATCGTCACCTCACCCGACGGCACCGAACGAACCTTCAGCGACATCAAGATGATCGACTCGGAGCCGTTCGAGAGCGAGCTGAGTGGGTCCTTCTTCTGGGGGCTGCTGGCCGACGAGACCATCCCTGGCTTGCGGTACCGCGTGGAGCTTTGGGAAACGACCACCGATTTCGAGGACCAGCCTGCGCCCGAGCCTGCACCGCAGTTGCCCGTCGACGGCAGCTCCGCGTTCGTCGGCATCGAGGACAGCTACCAGGTGATGAAGGTCGTGCTGGTGCCGTTCCACTACGATGACGGCGAAGGCTGCGTGTCGGATCCGGACGCGTCCAACAGCACGATGCAGTTCTTTCAGAACTTCATGTTCCAGCAAAACCCCCTCGACCGGCTCGAGTTCGAGGTGCACGAGCCCATCGACTGGAACACGCCGCTGGATGACCTCGCCGAGCTCAACGCCTACCTGGTCGGGCTGCGTTTCGACGAAGGGGCGCTGCCCGAGGCCTACTACTACGGGCTCATCCACACGTGCTCCGACACAGTGGGCGGCGCGTACGGTCTGGCCACCGGCATCCCGACCAGCCCGGTCAACGTGAACGCCGCCGCGCAGCGAGTGTCGTCGGGAGTGTCGCTCCAGCCCGCGTTCTCGGCCGAGACCTTCGTCCACGAGGTCGGCCACTCGCAGGGGCGGCGCCACGTCACGTGCAACGGCGCAGAGCAAGGGGTCGAACCCATGTATCCGCACGAGGGAGGCGCCATCGGAGGGAGGTGGGGTTTCGGTATCATCGACTTCCAGCTGCGCCACCCGGTGGATACGAAGGACTACATGACCTACTGCCAGCCGCTGTGGGTCGGCGCGTGGGGATGGAGCCGGGTCTATCCGACGATCGCGGGGTTGAGTGAGTGGGACGAGGATTTCCCCGGCGGTGACGCGGCGCCCGACGACGACGACGGCACCACGGCCGCTCCTGCCGTGGACCCCTACGACGGCTCCATGCTCATGGGGATGATCGAGCCCGATGGCACCGAGCACTGGGTGACCGTGCCCGGCTCACCGCCGGCCGCGAAGGCGTCCA
>JAHZJA010000546.1 GCA_022601155.1 Deltaproteobacteria bacterium
AGTGACTGACGAGCAACGCAGCCATGCGGTTCGGGGGCGGTGTTCTGCATACACGCGAATACGGAGACACGCTCCTAGTCGTCGTCGCTGGGGTTCGCCGACGAACCGAGGGGCGGCTTGGAGCTGAAGGTCACCGTCGAGCTGGGGGCGCCGTCGTACTGGGGTTCGCCCTCGTACTGAGAGCCGCCGTCGTGCCACCGGTCGGCTTGGGGTGGTGGGGAGGCGCTCGCGCCATCGAGACCGAGGCCTGCCAGCCCCCGCGACCACGTCGACGAACGAGCGACCTTCATCACCTGCACGCAGTGCCGAGGTGCCGGCCTGCCATGCATCGTTCGGCGTTGACTGGTGTGCGCTTGCTCCCAACATCTCTTCCCGTTGCGTGACGCGGGCCGCAGCGCGAGCACGGGCGCACGATCCGCTCTTCGAGCCCTGGTACGCTGTGCGCCCCTGGGGGAAGCGCTCGGATTCATGGCCCTTCACTGGATGCTGATCGTGGTGCTGCTGTGCTCTGGCCTGCTGTTGCTGGTCACCAAGCTCGCCTACCACTGGCCGCCACTGGCCGCGGCGCGGATTCACCCCGAGCCCAACCGCAAGCTGCGAGGTGCATCGCTGTACAAGCGGGTGTTCGGCAACATGGTGTTCTCGGGCGCCATGGTGTTCGTGCTGACCTATGGCGCGGCGCCATGGATGCTTGCCGACGGCCCCGTGTCCGTCTTGGGGGTGCTCGTCGACGCGGTCTTGTTGCTGCTGCTGTACGACTTTCTCTACTACTTGATGCATCGCTTTGCCTTTCACGAGTGGAAGGCGCTGCGGTCCGTGCACGTGGTGCACCACAAGGTGCGGCACCCCCACGCGGTCGACAGCCTGTACCTGCACCCGCTGGAGACGTTCCTCGGTCTGGCGCTGCTGGTCAGCTGCGCACTGATCGTGGGCCCGATTCACCCGGTGACCTTCGTGGTGGTGTTCTCGGTGTACTCGTCGCTCAACATCCTGGTCCACGTCGGCCTGGACATCCCCGTGTTCGGGCTGCGGGCGCTGGGCTACCTGGCGCGCAAACACGACGTGCACCACACCAGCATGAAGGGCGGCAACTATGCCTCCCTCACCCCGATCTTCGACAAGCTGTTTGGAACGGCCGAATAGGCCGCTGCGCTCGGATCACCGCAGCGTGTCGAGGCGCTGGCCGAGCAACTCGAGGAATCGGCTGACCCGCGGCGGGGTGAAGGTGTTGCGCGGATAGACGGCGTAGATGGGGATCTCTCGCCCGTGCCAGCCGGGGAACAGTCGCACCAGCCGACCTGCGGCGAGGCTCTCGCGCACGAGCAGCTCGGGCAGCAGCGCAATCCCACAGTGGTGCTCCAGCAACCCAATCTCACCCTCGCTGCTGGTCGCCCGGCCCGTGTAGCGGGGCCGGATGACATGGTGCTGGCCGGATGGATCGGTGAGGTTCACGGTACCGCCGGGCACCGCACTGTGGCCGACCCAACGGTGTCGGGTGATCGCATCGAGCTCGTCGCGAGGGGCGGGGGCGGAGGCGTACTCGGGGCTGCCCACCAAGACGGTGAGGGTGGAGCCGAGCTTGCGGCAGACGAGGGCCGAGTCGGGGAGCTTGGCCATCCGGATCGCAACGTCGATGCGGTCGGCCACGATGTCTCGCACCGCGTCGTCGACCAGTAGCTCCACCGAGACCCGCGTCGCGCTTCGGACCAGCGCGCCACAGGTCGGTGCGACCAACGCGGTGGCCAAGCCGCTCGGAGCCGTCACCCGCAGCGTACCGACCGGCTCACCGCTCCGCTGCTCCAGCGCGTCGCGTGCCTCGGTCCACGCTCGCAGTGCACCGTCGATGCGGTCGAACATCAGCTCGCCCTCTTCGGTGAGGCGAATCGTGCGAGTCGTTCGCTCGAGCAGCCGCACGCCGAGCGAGGTCTCCAGCGCCGACACGTGCTCGCTGGCGGTACTCCGCGCCAGACCCAGCGCCTTGGCTCCCGCTGAGAACGAGCCCTCGCGGACGACTGCCGCGAACACGGCCGCTTTTCCCAGTGCGTCATTTCCGCTGTTCATTGTTCGGTTAGGCCGACGAGTCATGTCGATATCGCTTTATAGTGCCGAGAATACAGACAATATACGGTGGCGAGGTGAACCGACGCAACCAATCTCGACGCGGATTCCTCTTTGCGCTCGCGCTGAACGTCGCCTGCGGCCCTGCTGCCGACACGCCATCGAGCGCCTCGCCGGTTGCGGACGCGGCCGCTTCACCCCTGGAGATCGAGGTCTACACCTCACCCGAGCCGCTGGGGGCGGTCAACTCGACGATCGTCATGGGCCGCACCGATGCGTTGGTCATCGACGCGCAGTACACGAAGACGGGCGCCACTGCGGTGGCCGATACGATCGAGCAATCGGGTCGAACGCTGCGCACGATCTTCATCACGCACGCCCATCCCGATCACTACTTTGGCGCCGCGGTGCTCACCGAGCGTTTCCCCGAGGCGGAGGTCGTGGCGGTGCCGTCGGTCGTGGAGGCGATGCGGGCGACGGCCGCCGCCAAAGCCGAATCCCAGCAGGGGCAGCTGGGCCCCGAGTTTCCTGGGACGCCGGTCATCCCGCAGCCGCTGTCGGGCGACACGCTGACGCTCGAGGGGCACACCCTTCAGATCTTGGCCGGCCTGCAGGGAGATACCGAGCCCGTGACCGGCGTGCTGATTCCCGACAACCAGACGGTGGTGCTGTCGGACGTGCTGTTCTCCGGGGTCCACGTGTGGACGGCGGACTCCACCCACGATTCCCGCGTGGCGTGGATGGAGCAGCTCACCGAGCTCGAGCAACTGCCCGACGTGACGCGGTTCATCCCCGGCCATCAGCAGCCGGATGCCGCGCAGTCACAAGCGGCCCTCGACTACACGCGGACCTATCTCGGCCGCTTCGACGAGGTCGCAACCGGTGCTGCTGCGTCGGGGCCGATCATCGAGGCGATGACCGCAGCATACCCCGACGCAGGAGGAGCGTTTTTCTTGCAGCTGGGATCGAAGGTCGCCTCGGGCGAGATGCAGTGGCAGTAGCCCGCCCGAGCTCGAGAACTCGCTGGCCCTCGCTACGAGGACGCGGCGCCGGTGGTATCGGCCTTGATCGGCACGTGGCCCGGCTGTGCACGCACGCGCCCGAGCCACGCGACGGTCGCGGCCCCCAGCTCGAAGCCCAGCGGGGCGGCGCTGTGGGTGTAGGCGAACAGAGCGATGTCGGCGATGGAGTACTGGCCGCCCGCGAAGAACTCGTGGGCGGTCAGGTGTTGCTCCATCACATCGAGCGCGGCCTGACCGCGGGTCTTCCAGGTCTGGACCTGCTCGGCCGTACGAGTGGACAGCCCTCCCCAGTACGTCCAGAACTTCAGTACCGCCACGTAGGGCTCGTGGCTGTACTGCTCGAAGAACATCCATCGCAAGGCCTGTGCCCGCGCGAGTCGGTCCTCGGGGAGGTAGTCGCTCCCATCGGCCAGGTAATAGAGGATGGCGTTCGACTCCGCCAAGACCTCCCCATCGTCGAGCACGAGCGTGGGAATCCGACCGTTGGGATTGATGGCCAAGAACTGTGGTTCCCGCGTCTGCGGGGGGTCGGACAAGATGTCGAGATCGACGGTCTCGTACTGCTGCCCCAGGTGGGACAGCAGCAGGTGGACCTTGTAGGCATTGCCCGAAGGCAGGACCGAGTCGTAGACGCGCATGACTAGCGAATGCCCATGAAGCGCTCGGTCATCTCGCGCAGCCGCAGCACGGTGGGGAAACCATCGTCGCTCTGGAACACCAAGGTGTCGTCGAACTTCACGTTGGCCGCGGCCTGGTAGGCCACGTAGGCGCGGCCAGCCACACTGTCGAGCAGCTCATTGAGCCGCGTCTCGTAGGCACCGCGGACCTGCGCCACGGTGGCGTCGCCCTCGGCCGACAGACGGGCGGAGATACCATCGGATTCCACCCGTACCCGTTGATCGTACTCGAGGGTCTCGGCCTGGATATTCTGGATGCCCAGCAGGTAGTCGTTGTTGACGTCCTCGGGTTTCATGTCGAGGGCCTCGGTCGCCTCGGTGACCATGGCCTCGCGCTGCGCGGGTTCGAGTGCCTCGAGGATGCGCCGGGCCGACCCCGGCGTCGTCTCGTCTTCGAGGCGGACGAAGCCTACCTGGTAGGCCCCCTCGAGCCTGGCGATCTTGGCCTTCCACTCCTGCTCGCGCGATGCGGCCAGGGCGTTGGTGCCCTGAACGAACTTGTCGAGCGCCTGCTGCTTCTTGGCGACCTTCTCGCGGGCGCCGTCGAGCAGCTTGTTCTGCTCGTTGAGCTGGATCTGCTGGAGCTGCCGCTCATACTCGTCGCGGAACGTCACCGCGCGCACGAGCACGGCCTCGGCCTCCACGTGGAGGTCGCCCAGTGAGACGTTGAGAACCTTCAGCGAGCGCTCGGCCACCTCGAGGCGGCGGGCAGAGTCGTACCACTCGGCCGACGTCAGCTCGGCGAGGTGCTCGCGGAGCACCGACACGGTGGTCTCCTCTGCGAGTCGCTGGAATCGGAGCAGGCCGCGACGGTCCTCGACGTGGTTACCCGCCTTGA
>JAHZJA010000547.1 GCA_022601155.1 Deltaproteobacteria bacterium
CGTCGTCTACGACCGCAACGACACCCTTCCCGAGCCCACCAAGAACTGCGTCTGCCCCAGCGGCGGCACCACCTGGGGGCAGGTCCGAACCGATGAGCAATTCGAGGACTGCGTCGAGCCGATCCGGACCGGGTGCTTCGTCGCCAGCGAAATCGAGGACCAGGGCGACGACGCACGTGCCCGCGAGGAGCGAGCCAACCAGTACGCGGTGAAGTTCGTCAACCGCATGGGTGGTGTGGTCTACGACCCGGCCATCAAGGGCTTCGAGTGGCGCCCCGCCGACCTCGGCAACACGCCGCGGGCCGACATCGAGTCCTGCGCCGAGAACGCTGGGCTCATCGGCGAGCGCAACACCGATGACGGCTGGAGGGCCAACGACAACTCCTTCGTGGAGCGCATCGAGGACTTCGACCGCGGTCTGTGCTCCGACTCGAGCTACACCGTCAACTTCCGGGTGCCCGATGATGGCGGCCAGTTCGTCCAAGACAAGGTGGGCAACAGCCTGGCCGGAAAGGCCACCTACACGTTCCAGACGCCCGAGTTCCACGTGGTGCCGGGCAGCGGCTTCCCCTCCGACAACCTGCGGATCGGTGCCTGCGGTGACTTCTCGATCCGGTTCTCCAACAAGTACGACATGAGCCCGGAGAACGTCGCGAAGATCGAGATCTGGGAGCTCCACGACGATCCGCAGGGCCTGATGCCGTGGGATCAGCGCCCCAAGAACCTCGTGGCCGGTGGTGCCGACTGTGCCCCGACCAAGGACGAGCTTGGGAGCGGGAGGGTGCCGTGCTTGACCATCGACATTGGCAACCAGATCTTCGGCGAGATCGGGGTGGAAATCGACTCCACCGAATTCGGCAAGGTCCTCAACAAGAACGTCACCTACCGGCTGTGGGTGCCCGGGCTGGACAGCCGCGACCAGATGAACGACCCGCAGGCCTACCAGCGAGCGTTCTGGGATGTATGCGGGATGCCGCTCATCACCGGTGGCGTGGAGGAGCCTGACTTCCTGTACGACTTCACGGTCGACGAGCCCAAGTGCAAAGAAGACGAGGATCTCGACGGCATCCAGCTCAGCTGCGACAACGCGCCCGATTTCTTCAATCCCGACCAGGGTGATATCGACAACGACGGCTTCGGCGACGTGATCGATCTGTGCCCCACCTTGGCGGGCTCGTCGGACGACACCGCCGACTCGGACGACGACGGCGTGGGCAACGAGTGCGACACCTGCCGCCAGACCCCGAACAACTACAATAATGACGAGGCGGCGCCGATGGGCTACATGCGGGTGCGCAACATCCCGTTTCAGGACGACACCGACGGTGATGGCATCGGCGATGTGTGTGACAACTGCGTGCTCACGGCCAACTGTTTCGACTACGGTCCCGACGACAGCTGGGAGCTGGGTGATCCCATCGACTACGCCGACGATGTGCTGTGTCAGAGCGACACCAACAATGACATGGTCGGCGATGCGTGCGAAGGGGACGAGATCAACGCGTTCGCGGCCGGTCCGATCGGCATCGGACCGGAAGACGACTTCGACCAGGACGGCCTGAGCAACATCGTCGATGCATGCCCGCGACAACCCGTGGCGCTGGTCGAGGCGGACCTCATCGCCTGTGCCAGCGATCTGGACTGCCCGACCGGTCGTGTCTGCGAGGCGTCGGCCGGCGTGTGCGACCACCTCGACATCGACGAAGATGGCGTAGGCGACATCTGTGACACTTGCCCGAGCGTCAACAACTCGCTCCAAGTGATGGACGGTGTGATGCAAGACGGTGACGACGCCGATGGCGACTTCGTGGGCAACGCCTGCGAGACCCACGCGTCGTGCGAGAACCGGACGGATGCGCGCCCCTTGTCGTTCTACGATGTCGCCGCCAATGGCTACTGCTGCACGGTGGCGTTGTTCGAGGACGAAAACGGCGATCTGCAGCGCAACCTCGCGACGCGCAACGAGGACGGAGAAGTGGTGCTCAGCGCGACGCCGCTGGTCGATCCCCTTGGACGTCCGGTCCGGGTCGAGTGCAGCGAAGATGAGCAGGAGGTCGTCTGTCGCAAGCTGCCCGGTACGGTGGCCGTTTCCCCGGGTGTCCTCGTCTTGCCCCCCGGTTGCGAGGAGGCGCTGGCCGGGCTCGACCCGCGGGAAAATCCCAAGCTGCGACCGTCGGACTTCGACGGTGACCTCCAAGCGTTGTGGGACAGCGCCTGCTTCCTGCCCCAGTTCGACCAGGACTTCGACGGGCTGGGCGACAAGTGCGACCTGTGCGACTTCGACTACGACCCCGAGAACCTGCCCTTCATCGACGGCAATCGCCGTGTGTGGCCCAACGCAGGCAAGTTCTGCAACGGTGACTTCAGCGTCGACAGCAAGCCGGCGTGTGAGGGCGACGAGCCCGAGCCCACGGGGGGTGAGGCGACCGAGGGTGGTAGCAGCGGGATGGACATGACCGGAGGTGCCTCGAGCGGAGGCACGGGCGGCTAGTCACGGGGTCGGCTGCAGCCAGGCGCGAACCCGCTGCGGAGGCCGTTGTGTCATCGAGCGGTACAGCTTGCGCGCCTCGGCCCGCAGTGTGTCCGCGCGTCGGGTGTCGCCGCCGGTCTGCACCAGGGCCTGCGCCAGCAACACCCGCACGAGGGCCGGCACATCGAACTGGCCGGCGTCGCGCAGGCTGTAGGCGCGCTCGAGGGTCGCGAGTGCAGCCTGTGGCTGCTCCAGCTCGAGCTGCGCCCAGCCCAGGCAGGTGAGCGGCCCCGCCTGCTCCGAGTGCTGTGGCCCCACCATCGGGTCGAGGATCTCGACGGCGCGCTTGCAGTGGTCGTGGCCGCGCTGGATGGCGCCCTCACGAAGGGCGAGCGTTCCCAGGGCCGCAGCGATCTGCGCGACCATGGGACTGTTGGGCATCCCCGACCGATCCCAGATCGACATCGCTCGTTCGTACAGGCGACGGGCGCCTCCCAGATCGTCACCGGTGTGAAGGACATCGCCCAGGTTGAGCAGCGATCGCGCCACTTCGGGATGATCGGCGCCCAGGACCCGCTCGCGCATGGCCAGGGCTTCTTCGATCAACGCCCGCCCGCCCTCGACCTCGCCGCGCATCACCATGGTACTGCCGAGGTTGTCGATGGAGGTGGCGGTGGCGGGGTGCTCTCCCATCGCCTCACGCTGGATTGCGAGGGCTTTTTCCAGCTGCGACTGGGCTCCGGCGAGGTCGCGTCGTCCCCACAGCAGGGCGCCGTAGTTGTTGTACATCTGCGAAAGCGCGGGATGCTTGGGCCCCAGCGCGCGGCGGTGCACCAACAGGGCCTGCTCGAACGAAGCGATCGCGCCCTCCGACTCCCCCGACTGCTCCTGGACGATGGCCAGGAAGCTCAGCACCGAGGCGACGCGCTCGTGCTCGTCGCCGAGCGCCTGGCGCTCGAGCGCCAACGCGGTCTCCAGGTGTGACCGCGCCTTGGGCAGCTCGAAGCGCTGCATGTACAGCTTGCCCAGCGCGCTGTGGTAGCGCGCCTCCAGACCGCCCAGCTGCTCGCGGTTGAGCACGGCCTCGGCGTGGCGGGCCCATGTCAGGCCTTCATCGGCGCGAGCCAGATGAATGCCCTCGCTGATGATGAGGTTGACCGCGGCCTGGCCGGCCAGCGTATCGAGCCCTGCCTCGTGGGCGATGAAGTACGCCCGACGCAGTTGCTCGGTGGCGGCCTCGTAGTCGCCCGCCTGGTCGGTCGCGGTGCCCAGCTGGATCAGCGCCTCGGCCCACAGCGATCGCTCGCCGAGCAGCTCGGCCTCGGCGACGATCTCGCGTGAGAGGGTGGCCGCGTCCTCCATGTGACCGGCGCTCTGCAGCGCCTCGGCCCGGAGCAGCCGACCCCGCAGGGTGTCGAGCTGCCGCTGGTGCTCGGGGTCGGCGGAGGTGGGCCGGGCCTCCAGCCCCGCGCTGGCACAGGTGTCGGGGGCACGCAGATCACTGGCCGCCTGGGCCGCCCGCTCGGCGACCCGACCGTCGGCTTCTTCGAGGACTTCGAGCAGGGCATCGAGCTCGGCCAGTCGATCGTCGAGGCAGGCGATGCGCTGGTCGAGCTCGGCGGGCGACTGGTTGCCGTGCACAGCCGTTGCCTCGCAGACCTCCGTGTACACGCCGACCCATGTCTGCGCGTAGGCATCGACCCGCTGTCGAGCGCGAGAGGAGACCTTGTCCGCGTAGGGGACCTCGGTAGCCTCGAAGGCATCGGCGATCGTGTCGGCGCGGTCGTCGTTCCACACCCCGCGCAGCCGTTCCTGGCCGCCTTGGCACGGAGCGGGCTGAGGTACGACCGCATAGGAAAGGCCCCCGACCACCCCGACCAGACCCATCGCCCACATCCCGGCCCGTCGCACGCGTCGGCGCCCTGCACCCTGGATCAGTGCATCGAGTAGCGCCTGCACCGACGCGTAGCGGCGCTCGGGCTCGGCCGACAATCCTCGGCGCACCAGCCGGCCCAGCCACACGGGTACCCGCACCCCGCGAGCGGGCGCCGTGATCTGGCCCCGGTTCATGTTGAAGGCCAGCGCGGCCATCGACTCGCCGGCGAACGGCCGCACGCCGTAGAGCCCCTCGTACAGCGCCACACACAGCGCGAACTGGTCGGTGTGGGTGTTGGCTTCGCCGCCGTCGAACAGCTCGGGGGCCATGTAGCTGGGGGTGCCCAGGACATCGCCCGAGCGGGTGAGGACCTCGGTCCCGTCCAGCGAGATCAACCCCGACTCGCCCTTCCACCAGCTGTGGGTCCCGTCGTCGTCTTCGTCCTGCCCCGCCGGATCGTCGGGGGCCGGGTCGATCGTGGCCGACGCCATCGTGGGCGCGCGCTCGGGGGGGTCGTCGGCGCGCAGGTCCCGGGCGTCGATCGCCCCTGACGCGGCATCGCTGCCGGGTCGTGCCAGCCCGAAGTCCATGACCTTGACCGCGCCGTCCTCACCGACCAGGACGTTCTCGGGCTTGAAGTCGCGGTGCACGACCCCGGCGGCATGGGCCGCGGCGAGCCCTCGGCCCGCGTTGATCATCACCCGCAGCACCTGATTCCAGGTTCGGGGCGTGGACTCGAGCCACTGCCGCAGGGTCTGGCCCTGCACGTAGTCCATGGCGAGGAACACCCGGCCCTCGGCCACGCCCACGTCGTGCACCGTCACCACGTTGGGGTGGTTGAGCTGGGCCATCGCCTGGGCCTCACGGCGAAGTCGTTGCTGGCGATCGTGGGAGGCCCTGGTCGATCGGCGGCGGCGCAAGACCTTCAACGCCACACGGCGGTCCAGCTGCGGGTCGTAGGTCAGGTAGACCATGCCCATCGCGCCCTGGCCCAAGCGCGAGACCACCACGTAGCGACCGATCCGACCGCCCGGGCGTTCCCCTGCGTCGGACTTCATCAACCGGTCGCCACCCGGCCTTCGCGAGCCCTGGCTGTCGCCGCCGCTCATCGCTTCCAAGCTCAAGAGTACCCGAACCGGGGGCCGGGGGATGGTGCCATGGCGATATTGCCCAGGCGCGGGATCACCCGATGCGGGGGATGGCGCGTATTCGGCCCGGCGTTACTCCACAATCACTCGATCGCTACGGCCTCGACCGAAGGTTTCAGGGTGATACATCTCCTCGGCGCGCGGCGGGGGCACGACGAACACCCCCGGGGTGGTCGCTCGGGCGACGTAGTCGTAGTCGTGCACGCCCGACCACAGCAGCGAGGTGAATGCCTCCACGCGCTCGTCGCGGAGATTTTGGTGCTCGTACCAGGTTCGTCGCCACCACCACCAGCCATCGGCCGCGTCGTCGGTGGGATCGGGGGGCAGTGAGCCGGTCGTGGCCAAGGCGGGGTTGAGGGGCTCGAGCCCGGCGGGCAGCGAGTCGACCAGGGCCACGTGATAGCGACGACCATCGGCGACCATTTGAAGGCGAACCCGTACCCTCGCCCCGGCTGCGATCCGCCAGGTGCCATCGGGGTCGCGTCGGACATCGGTCGGGTCATCGACCGCTTCGTACCTGCGCTCGACCACGAAGCCGGCATCGCGCGCAGGCAGCTGGAGGTCGCGCGGGGCGTAGCGCAGCCCTACGCGGTAGTACATCCGGCCCTTGCCCTGCTTGGCCAGCACCAGATCCTGCCCGCCGGGGTGGTCGGCCAGCCAGGCCATGGGGATGTCGATGTGGTGACGCTCGGTGGTACGGCCACGGAAGCGGTGCTCTCCTGCGTATGCATCACCCAGCCACGCCCGCGCGACGAAGTTGGGCGTGGTCTTCTCGTACTCTTGAAAATAGCGATCGAGGGCCAGCAGCACGAAGCTGTTTTCCTGGGTGCTCGACCAGCGCCCGGCGGTGCGGTGGTCGAGCAGTCCGCGGACGAGCTTGGGGATGAGATCGCTGCCCGGTTTGGTGGCGATGAGCGCTTCGAGCACCAGTGCGTCGGCGTGGCGATCGGAGTGCAGCACCAGGTGCGCTCCGTCGGCGTATGCGGTGGCAAAGTGGGCCGTCGAGGCGGTCTCGGTGACCTTGTTGTCCAGGTGCCGCTGGATCGTGGCGACCATGGCCGCGCGGCTCGGGTCATCGTGGAGGGTGGGCAGCAGCCATGCGAGGGCCTCGAGCGGCAGCCCCTCCACGCCCGTCTCGTCGACGACAGCGGCGGCCTGGTCGGGGTTGGGTGAGCCCGCGAGCCGAAGCACATACAGCGCGTAGGCTCGGATGACCCGGCGAACCTCCACGGGGGTCTTGGGATCGAAGTGGTCCTCGATGTTGCGCAGGTAGTCCTGCGCTCGGGCGCGTGTGGCCGAGGGCACCGAAAAACCCTTGGCGTGGGCGCGCTCGAGGGCGTGGGTCACATGGACGGTGAGGTACGGCCACGACCGCCAGCCGCGGCCCCAGAACGAGAACCCGCCGTCGTCCGCCTGCATTCGACGCAGGCTGTCGATGTCGCGCTCGACGGCGGTCAGCAGCTGCTCGGGGGTGGGCAAGTCCTCGGCTTCGAACGCCTGGAGCACGTCGCGCAGCGCCGCGACGGCCAGCACACGACTGGCTCGTTGCTCGCTACACTCGAAGGGATACGAGGCGAGGTACAGCACCGCGTCGGTGAGGGCCTGGACCGCGGTGGACGAGGTGGTGATCTCGAGCCCACCGAACTCCGAGAACACGTCCGGGGGGGCGAGGGTGGGCTGCACGATGCTGCCCTCGTCGATCTCACCATAGGTGGCAAAGGCCTCCGACGTAGCGGGAGTCCACACCGGGAGGCTGAAGGAGGCCGCGTCGGACCACCGCCCGGCCGTCGCACCCACCTGGAATCGAGCCGTACCGGCCGAGGCCGCGCGGGACGGAAAGCGAACCTCGACCCGGTCGTGGGCGGGCACCTCCACCCGCCGCCCGGCACCATCGGTGAGCTCGGCATTGTGGGCCCGTACCGCGACGTCGACCGTCATGGGGGCGTCGGTTTGGTTTTGCAGCACCACGGGCAACTGCATCGTGTCGCCGAAGTTGAGGAAGCGCGGGGCCGAAGGGCGCACCATCAACGGGAGACGGGCGGTGATCGACGACTCGCCGTGGCCGAACCGCGTCCAGCCCACCACCGCCACCGCCATGATGCGATAGCGGGTGAGGTTGTCGGGCACGGTGACGGGAACGACGGCGCGGCCCTGGGCACTGGTCGTAACGCTGGGTGAGAACGCAGCCAGGGCAGAAAAGTCGCTGCGCATGGCGATGGGTGTGGACGGGGGGGCGGACCCACGCTTGTCGGCTGCCAGCGCTACGGTCTCCGGCTCGAACCTCGCCATCTCGTCGACATCGCCCTCCGCCATGTCGGCCTCGTTACCGATGAGGCCGAAGCCACCCCCACCGCGGCCCTGCCCCTCGGTGCGTTCGAGACCCTCTGGCTGGGCGAGCAGCACGTGGCTGCGAAGGTAGTGGTCGCGTACATCGGGGTCGCGCCAGCCGTAGAACACCTCCAAGGGGTCGGCCAGCGTGTATCCGGTGAGCGACAGGACCGCCTCGTCCACGACGACCAGCGCGACCTCGGCATTGGCCACGGGGTTGCCCGCGGCGTCGCGGACCCGCACGTCGATGGTGGTGGAGCCGCCGGGCTCGATCTCGCCGACCTCGGGGGTGAGCGTCAGGTCGAGCGTTCGCTGACGAGGGGGGACCTTCAGGGTGACCACGCCGCGGGCAAAGCCGGGGCGACCGGGAAGGCTGGAGTCGGCCTTGCCGTCGTCATCCCGCCGCGGGGCGGTCCCGACCAGATCGACCTGGACCGAGATCATCGGCGTCATCGCCTCGGCGATCGGGATCTCGACGATCGTGGAGGGTCCATCGAGGTGGATCACCTTCTCGTCGACGATGCCCGAGCGTCGGACAGTGACCAGGCCCTCGGCCGGGAACCACGGGGCCGAGACGGAGATCTTGGCGGTCTGACCCGCAGCGTACTGTTCGCGGTCGGGGATGAGCAGGACCGACTCCATGCCCATGCGGCGCGAGGCCGGGAGGTCGCCGCCGGCCACCCACACCAGGATCTCGGTGCGATTGGCACGGCCCTGCTCGTCGACGACCACCGCCACCACCCGATGGGTGCCGCCTTCGGTGGTGGGCAGCGAGCAGCGGACCGCGTCGGTGGTGCTGGTGGTCTCGCAGGTCTGGGGGTCGGCCTCGGCCTCCACCCACTGTCCTCGTTCGAAGCGGTACTCGACCCGAGCCGCACGCACGAGCACGTCGACACCGGACAGAGCCACACCATCGATGCTGGTCACGATGGCGTCGATATCGAGGACCTCACCCGCCTGGACGAACGTCCGATCGCTGCGCAGGCCCACGTAGCGCGCCGACGGATGGACGACCATGGCGGTGCTCGATGTCCAAGACTGGCGGTTGACGTCCGTGACCGAGGCCTGCGCCGTGACGGACATGGCCTGGGTGGGATGGACCGCAACGAAGTCCATCTTCAGGTGGTGCTCGCCCGCGGCATCGGTCCTGGCCTCGAAGCCGAGGTCGTGGTGGGTCTGCTCGTCGTCCTCGCCACCCCCGCCCCAGAACATCCACCAGGGCCGCTGTTTACCGAACGAGAACGCGTCGTGCCCCGGAGGCCGGTAGTCGCCCGGCGCGGAGGCCACCGACCACTGCACCTGGGCGTTGGCGAGGCCGCCTCCGGCGAAATAGTCGGCCTCCACCGTCGCGATGGCGTGGCTTCCGACCAGGTGCGGCCCCTCGGAGACGCGGGTCTTCACCTCGTACTCGGGGCGGCGAAACTCCTCCACCCGCAGCGTGTGCCCATAGGCGTTGAACGGGTTGGTCTTGCTGCCGGTCTCCACGACGAGCATCACCGTGGCGCGCCCGAGGTTCATGGTGTCGGGCAACGTGATGGTGGTATCGAACGCCCCAAAGGCGTTGAGCGCCAGCGTGTCCTTGACGAGCTCGTTGCCGCGAGAATCGCTGAGCGTATAGCGAACCTCGCGGACCTTGCCGTCGATGGGGCCGACGTCGCCGCCCTTGCGAGGGTCGAGCCGGCGCAACCATCCCTTGAGCTTGACCTCCTCGCCGGGGCGATACAGGCCACGATCGTCGAACACGTACCACGTGGGGTGTTGGTGTGGATCTCGTCGCAGCCACGAGCCCTGGGCATTCCACCACGAGATCGACTCGGGCAAGAACGCCACGTCGTCGC
>JAHZJA010000548.1 GCA_022601155.1 Deltaproteobacteria bacterium
CACCAAGGGGCCGACCGGGATCGTCAGCGGGCGCATGCGCGACTCGGTGACCGGCGATCCCATCATCGGCGGGGTCGTGGAGGTCGTCGATGGCAAGTACAAGACCAAGACCGATGGCGAGGGCGAGTACACGCTGAAGCTGCCCCCGGGGATCTACGAGATCCGCCTGCGCAGCGACACCTCCCAGCCCATCCGCGTCGCCAACGTAGAGGTTCGCGAGGGCGAGACCGTAGAGATCAAGCGCGAGCTGCAGCCGCTCGAAGGAGCAGGTCAGGTGCTCGAGGTCGCCGCGGAGATGAACCGAGAGAGCGAGGGCGCACGCCTCGAGCAGCGCAAGAAGTCGATCTCGGCCCGCGACCTGATGAGCCGCGACGAGATCTCCAAGTCCGGCGGCGGCTCCACCAGCGCGGTGGCGCGACGCATCGTCGGCAGCACCGTCGTCGGCGGCCGGTTCCTGTTCGTGCGTGGCCTCGGCCATCGCTACGGCAACACCCTGTTCGACGGCGCACGGGTGCCCAGCCCCGAGCCCGAGCTGCGTACGGTTCCCCTGGACATCTTCCCCTCGGGGGCCCTGTCGGCGATCAACATCCAAAAGACGTTCACCCCCGACGTCCCGGCCGATTTCACGGGCGGCTCGACCCAGCTCGAGAGCCGTGACGTCCCCGAGGAGTTCATCTTCGAGGTCTCGGCGGAGCTGGGAGCCAACACCGCGACGACCGGGCGCCAGATGGTCACGGGGGCCGGCTTCACGGGCGCCGACGCGTTCGGCTTCGGCAACATTCCGCGCGGGATTCCCAGCGCGCTGCCCAACGACTTTCCCGTCGGCCCCTCGGTGGTCGAGAACCTCAGCCCGCGCTGGACGGTCGAGGAAACCGAGCGGTTCGGCGAGTCATTGCTGTCCGACACCCGGGTCCGCCGCAGCGCCAGGGCCCCGCTCAACTTCGGGTTCAAGGCCACCACGGGCTACGGTCGCGAGTACGGCAGCAACGGCGGCAAGATCGGGTTCCTGGCCTCGGCCGCGTACAAGTCCAAGCACAGCACCACCCGCGAGCAGATCCGACAGTACGGTCTGGGAGAAGACGGCGGTCTCGACACCTCCGCCCCCAACGTCGACTTCAACGGATTGCGCACCGTCTACAACGTGTCGTGGTCGGGAATCGGCCTGGTCAAGTGGAAGCTGAACAAGGACCATCGGCTGGAGCTGCTCGGGTTCTACTCGCGGGACGCCGATGACGAGACCCGCTCGCTGTCGGGTGATGCTCGCTCGGTCAACCCCGACCCCGTGATCAACACCCGGCTGCGCTACGTCACGCGATCGGTGCTGTTGACCCGGCTGGGCGGCAAGCACAAATTCCCCAAGGCCAAGGACCTCGAGATCGACTGGTTCGGCTCCTACGCGCAGGCACAGCGCGACGATCCCTCGATGCGCGACATGGTCTTCACCACCGACTCGGCCGGGGAGGTCTTCGTCCTCGACGTGACCAACGGCGGCGGCAAGCAGCTGTTCCTCGACCTGGTCGACAACACCGAGAGCGGCGCGCTCAACTTCACCCTTCCGTTCAAGCAGTGGGGTCGGCTCGACTCCAAGTTCAAGGCGGGGGTGTGGCTCGAGGGCAAGCAGCGGCAGTTCTTCGCCCGGCGCTTCGCCGTCGGCGAGGTAACCGGGGCCGATACCCCAGTGGGCACCGGAGACATCCTCGGACCGGAGAACGTCGGCGGTGGCCGCAACTCTCCGCAGCCCTTGTTCTACCGGGAGACGACCCGCTCCAACGACAACTACGAGGCCGAGCAGGAGATCTACGCGACCTACGCCCAGATCGACCTGCCCCTGGTGCGCTGGCTCAAGGTCGCGGGCGGTGCCCGGTTCGAAGCCAGCCTCATCGACGTCAATCCGTTCGACTTGTTCGCGCGCAACCGTGGAGAGCCCGACATCGACGAGACACAGACGGCGTCGCTGGCGGACTACGACGTGCTGCCCTCGGTCTCTGTCATCTTCTCGCCCACCCAGAAGATGAACATCAGGCTGGTCGGCACGCAGACGCTGGCCCGCCCCGAGTTCCGGGAGCTGGCCCCGTTCGAGTTCACCGACTTCGTGGGCGGCTCCACGGTGATCGGAAACCCGGCGCTCGTCTCGAGCAAGATCTGGAACGCAGACCTTCGCTGGGAGTTCTTCCCCAGCGTGGCCGAGGTCGTCGCGCTGTCGGTGTTCTACAAGTACTTCGACGAGCCCATCGAGCGTACCGCCGGACCTCGGATCCCGCGGCTGGTCAGCTTCCGCAACGCCAAGCTGGCGCACAACGTGGGCATCGAGCTGGAGGCACGCAAGAACCTCGAGTTCATCGGTGATGCCTTCGAGAACTTCTCGCTGGGGGCCAACTTCGCCTACATCTACTCGCGCGTAGAGCTGGGCGCCGCCTGTAACCCGGCCACCGACCCCACCTGCGACACGTCGGTCCCCGATGTGTCCACGTCGCGCGAGCGGACGCTGCAGGGCCAGTCCCCGTTCGTCGTCAACACATACCTCGACTACACGGCGGAGCGGACCGGCACCTCGGGTCGCTTGCTCTACAACGCCTTCGGTCGGCGCATCTTCGAGGTCGGTGGCCTCGGCCTGCCCGATACCTACGAAGAAGCGGTACACAACTTCGACTTCGTGCTCGGCCAAGAAGTCTACGACGGGCTGACGTTGTCGTTCGGCATCGAGAACATCCTCAACTACCCGCTGCGCTTCACGCAGGGCCCCGCCCGGGACATCACCCACCTGTGGTGGCCAGGCACCACCTTCACGTTGGGTCTCAGCTACGAGATCTGAGCGTCTGGATCCTCATGGTGCCCGCGGCTGGGGTGCGCGGGACCGTGACACAAATTTTCGATTCAAGACGCCGGGTTGTCACGTAGCCACGCCATAACGCTCTCGTACTGACGACTCGGGATCGGGTCGCGGTCGTACAAGGAGTATCACTGCAATGAGACGCTTCTCTGCCCGCCTGGCCGCCTCGTTCATCCTTCCCCTGGCTCTTGCTGCCTGTGGCGACGACGGCGGCACCGCCGACTCGGCCAACGGCGACACCGGTGACACTGGTACCGATCCCGACGGCACCGCCGACTCGGGTGGGGTGCCGGCCGGCTGTGCCGGTCCCAGCGACGTGGATGCCCGCGTGGAGGTTCCCGCCTCCATCGACGGCGACACCACATTGACCTGCGACCAAGTCCATGTGCTCACGTCGATCACCTTCGTCAACAGTGGCACGCTGACCATCGAGCCGGGCACCACCATCCTCGGCGGTGCCGGTTCGGCGCTGGTGATCGACCAAGGCGCAGCCATCGATGCCTCGGGCACGGCTGACGCTCCGATCGTCATGACCTCGATCAACGTCGGGGCCGGCCCGGCGCGTGGCGACTGGGGTGGACTGGTCCTCATCGGCGACGCACCGACCAACGTGGGCACGGGCTCGGCCGAAGGCTTCCCCACGCCTCCCTCCTACGGTGGGGACGACGCGAGCCATGACTGCGGCACGCTGAGCTACGTGCGTGTGGAGTGGGCGGGCAACGAGATCTCCCCGGGCAACGAGCTCAACGGGATCACCTTCTACTCGTGTGGCACCGGCACCGCGGTCGACCACGTGCAGGTCCACATGGGCCTGGACGACGGCATCGAGATGTTCGGCGGCAACTTCGACGCCGACCACATCATCGTGACCGGCGCCGCCGACGACAGCCTCGACTGCGACCAGGGCTACTCCGGCAACCTGGAGGACGTGTTCATCCACCAGGATCCCACCGTTGGTGACAACTGCCTGGAGTGGTCCAACCAGGGCAACGATTTCGTCGCCACGCCGCTGACCTCGCCGTCGGTCACCCACATGACCTGCGTCGGTTCGGGCGCGGACGGTGACAAGAGCAAGGGCGCCACCCTCAAGGAGGGCGCTCAGGCCAACATCATCGACTCGGTGTTCGCGGGTCTGACCAATGAAGGCATCGTGCTGCAAAACCAGGCCACCCAGAGCCAGGCCGAGGGCGGCTCCATCTCGCTGGCGGGCAGCCACTTCTGCGACGGAGCAGCCTTCGTGGTCGACGCCGACGACGAAGACCCCGATCCTGCGGGCTGGACCAGCGAGGACTTCGGCGGCTGGGTTGTCGGCGACGGCGGAGCCACCGACGGGACCGCGTGCCCGTTCGCCTCGGCCAGCTGGGGCTCACCCGACGTCTCGATGGGCGACGGGACGCCCACGGGCGGCAGCGGCTACGCAGGTGCGGTCGACCCCGCGGGCGACAACTGGACCACCGCGAGCTGGATCAACTACGGCGTCTGACCGGGCGACCTGATGGACGAGCCGGACTGAGGACTGCGGTCCCGGTCCGGCTGGTTCGTGGTTGGCATCACGACCGTGGGTATTGCATGGTGCGCATGGTGATCGTCCGGACGTCGTCGGCTGTGCTGTTGTCGTGCGTCGTCGGGTGCTCGGGCGGATCGAGTGTGGTCTCGACGTCCGCGGACCAACAACCCAACAGCCACGACACCAAGCCAGCGCCGGAACCCGCCGCAGTACACGAGGTCCCAGGGCCAGCCGCCGCACGAGACTCGAGTACGGCCCAGAGCACCGACGTCGGCGCTGAGCCGCTGGTGGCGGGCAAGCGATCGCTGCAGGAGCTGGGAGAAGCGGTCGTGGCCGCCGTACAGGCCAAGGATGCCGATGCCCTGCGGGCACTGGCGGTTGGCCAGACGGAGTACGAGCGACTCTTTCCCGCGCTCGCCAGCCACGCCAACATGCGCTCGCTCGACCCCGGGCTGGCGTGGCGCATGCAAGACGCCGAGAGCGACGGCGACATGCGCTCGGCGTTGTCCCAACACGGCGGCAAGCCGATGACCCTGGTGTCCCTCACCTCGACCACCCAGGAGCCCCGACCCGGGCTGGTGATTCACCGCGATCCTCAGCTGGCCGTGCGCGGCGAGGACGGGACCGAGCGAGAGCTCGAGATCGTCGGTGTGGTCGTCGAGCACGTCGCGAGCGGTACGTTCGCGGTGCTGGTGTTCGAGAGCTAGGGCGAAGCGAAACACGGCGGCTGCTACCCTGCTGCCCGCGGTGACCTCCTCACTTCCGATCGACGCGCTACTGCCCGCCATCGAGCAGGCGCTGCGGTCGGGCCCCAATCTCGTGATCCAAGCCGAGCCGGGGGCGGGCAAGACCACCCGTGTGCCGCCGCACCTGCTGACCGCCGGGCTGCTGGGCGACGGCGAGATCATCGTCGCCCAGCCGCGCCGCATCGCAGCGCGGATGGCCGCACATCGCGTGGCACAGCAGCTGGGCGAGCCGGTCGGGCAGCGGGTCGGCTATCAGGTTCGGTTCGAGTCGAAGGTGAGCGCAGCGACGCGGATTCGATTCGTGACCGAAGGGTTGCTCGTCCGGCGCATGCGTGATGACCCCGAGCTCGGAGGCGTCGCAG
>JAHZJA010000549.1 GCA_022601155.1 Deltaproteobacteria bacterium
ACGATCGCCTCGACGTGATCGGCCAGGTAGTGCGCACCCGCCACCGTCAGATGGATCCCGTCTCCGGCTCGCACACGGACCTTCTTGCGCTTGCGCTTGGGGGGCGGGTCCGCCTCCTCCTGGGAGTCGGCCTCCGCTTCCGCCTCCGCCGCCTCCGTCTCCTCCGGCGGGGGCGGCAACACGATTCTGTCGGCGTACTCGCCCTTTGCGTTGGCGAACAGGTCCCAGATGTCCACGAATCGGGCCTGGGGCCGGATCGCCATCTCGGCCCGGAAGATCGTGTTCACACGCTGGACCCGGCGGTTGAACTTGGAGGGCCGCATCACGGGCATCCCGATCCAGAACAACTGCTGACCGTTGGGCGCCACCAGGTCGGCCAGGGCGTTGATCCGGCGCGCGTACTCCTCGGACCAGCCCTCGTCGTCCCAGCGAACCCAGGCGCCCTTGCCCATATACAGGCCCTGGACGTCATTGCCGCCGAACATCACCACGGTGGCGTCGAACGGGTTTTCGCCCACGAGGGTGTTGGCCTCCTCGATCCAGTCGAAGAAATCGGGTCGGGCCAGTCCGGAGCTGCTCTTGCCACGGCGGGTCACCGAGTGGCCGTGGTCCTTGCCCAGCCCACGCGCGAGATAGAGGCCAAAGCCGCCCGCGATCATGCTGTCACCGATGACGAGCACCCGAGTGCCGTCCGCAGGCCCGTAGTGGTCGGCCCGGGCCGTCCGAGACCACAGGCTGGCGCCCGCCAGTCCTGCCGAGCCGAGCAGCCACTGGCGTCGAGTGGGCTGGAGTCCTCCGGAAGTGCGGTTATCACGCATAGTTGTTCTCGGACGCGCTTCACCTTCGCGCAAAATGGCAGGACGCGCCAAGTCCATGGGTGATTCAGGGGCGGGTCAGTCCTCGTCGTGGGACGTCTCTCGACGAGCATGGCTGGCCAAGGACCTCGACCGGCCATATATCTACCCTTACGTCACTCCGAGAGTGCGCATTCTTCGCGCAGCTCGAATCCCGACGAGGTCGTCGCCATGCTCGAAGACAACACCCGCAAGTTCATCGAAACCCTCGTGAAGAGCAACAAGGTGATGCTGTTCATGAAGGGCAACCCCACGTTCCCGCAGTGCGGGTTCTCGGGCGCGGTGGTCGATACCCTGAAGAAGCACGGGGCAAAGTTTCACCACTTCAACGTCCTCCAGGACAACCTCATCCGCGACGGCATCAAAGAGTACGCCGAGTGGCCCACGATCCCGCAGCTGTACGTCGACGGCGAGTTCGTCGGAGGCTGCGATATCGTCCGCGAGATGGACGCCAACGGCGATCTGGCAAAGATGCTCGGCTGACCGGCTCGCCAGATTTCAGGGCGATTTCAAAGCAGCTGACTGGCCACGACCGCGACCGCAACGACGGTGATGGCCAGCAGCGGCAGCCAGCGGCGCTGCGACGCGGGGATCGAGTGCCACGGGTGCGGCCGACTCTGCTCTGGACGCGCCCGATGCAGTCCCCGGCCCGCGCGGTCGAGCGCGACGATCGTGATGCCCTCGTCGGTGCATCTCCGATTGTCCCTGTCCTCTGCCTCGCTGGTGTTCACGCCCGGTCCTGGTCGCCGGGGTTTCCCGACAACCTCTATTGAACCGCGTACGGACGGGTTGGGGCAACCGCTGCGTGGGTGAAATCCCGAGATCGTTTTCGCGCAGCGCCCCCAACGACAAACCGGCCCCCCACCTTCCCGTGAGAAGGCAAGCGGCCGGTCATCCTCGAGCTCAGCTCAAGGTCGCGTTGTTCACGCGGGGGGGTGGGTGCAGATGCTGACGCCGGCGTCAGGCACGGCCTCGCAGGTCGCACCCATCGGGCAGTCATCACCGCTCATGCACACGAGCACGCAGACGGTGGGATCCTTGGCGCCGTCCTGGGTGATGGCGCACTGAGGAGCGGCACCGGTGCCGGGGTCCTCGCAGTTCATGCCCTCGCACAGCGGTCCGCAGTAGCAGCCGTCGACGCCGGCCAGCATGACCTCGACCTGAGTACCCATGCAGGGGCAGGGGCCGTAGCCCATGCCGGGAGGGTCACCCGTGGTGGGGTCGCCGCCGCTGCTGGAGTCGACTGCGCCAGTGCTGGAATCGACAGCGCCGGTGCTGGTTCCGGGGTCGCCCGTGGTGGCGTCGCCGGTGGTGTTCATGCCCGTGGTGGTCTCGGGCGTGCCCGTCGTGGTCGCGGGCGTGCCCGTCGTGGTCGCGGGCGATGCCGTGTCGGCCGCCGTGTCGGTGCCGCTGTCGTCTCCGGGGCAACCCGTGAGCGCAACCGTCAAGCCGACCAAGCCAAGCCAAGTGTGGATCTTCGTAGCGTTCATGTGCTCTTGCCTATTTCGTCTTCGTGTTCGTTAGTGGGGGCAGCTGTCGCGGGAGGCTTTGGGCCGCACGCGCGCCGCGGGCACGCTGCCACGAGGGGGGCCCGCCGAGCAAACTCTCGACGGACGCCAGATCCGCAGGTTGCAGCGCCCCTAGCGTAGTTTGGCCAGCGACCACCCTAATCCGGTACGATCGTTCGAGATTTCTTCCCGGGACGAGTCGGCGGCCCCCAGCCATCGGCGCTCTCGGAAACCGCGCCCTCGGGCGCACGGCAGCGGAGCACGAGCGGTGAACCAGCGACGGTATCAAGCAGGATGGGCGATGGCCCTGGGAGTGGGTTTGACGATCGGCTGCGCACCGCGGGCTCAGCGGGGCGGTTGTAATGAGGATCAGCCTTGCGAGACTCGGGGCGAGGTCTGTGACCTCGACGTGTCGGAGTGCGTGGCCGCGAACCTCGACGTGGACGCAGCCGAGACTCCAGCACCCGGCATGTTCACCGACAAGACCATCGCGTTCCACCGCGGAGAGATCTGCCTGCCGCTCGAGGTCCAGTCGGGCACGGCCTTGCCCGTGCTGATGCGGCCGTGCTTGCACCCGTGTGTCACCGTCTCGCAGTTCGAGTTCCGTCACCTGTTCGAGTGCCTCGGCAGCCGATGTGACGCGTTGGCCCTGGCGTGGATGGTGGCTTCGTCGGCGGACGGAGGCTGCCCCGCCGACGCCTTCGACTCGTTCGACTCGAGCCAGTGCGTCTACGGGGGCACGGACATCGAGTTCCAGATGGCGACCGAGACGAGCAACGGTCCGATCAGCGGCACGATGCTGCTCGAGGTGCCGTTTCTGACCAACGAGGACATCACCGCGATCGCGGGTAACCCGGGTGACACCGCCGCCATCGACGAGCGGGTGCACCAGTATCCGCAGCAACAAAACCGGATCCCCGATGGTCAGTCGGTGAGCATCCTGGCCAGCCATCCGGCTCCGCCCGTCAGCTGTGCCGACGGCGCTTGCCCCTGCTACCCGATCGGGTTTTGAAGACGACGCCGACCCACGTGCCTGAGACCAACGACGAGCCACGCGTAGGCCTGGTGCTCTCCGGGGGCGGAGCCCGAGGCGCCTACGAGGTGGGTGTGCTCCGCTACATCCGCGAGCAGATCAAGCGCCCCTGTCCCTTCCATGTGATCACGGGCAGCAGCGTCGGGGCGATCAACGGCTCGTACCTCGCCGCCACCATCGACCGCCCGCGCGCACAGACCCGTCCGCTGGCCCGGGTGTGGTCCGAGCTCGACCTCGACCGCATGTACCGCGTGGGCTGGTCTCAGCTGCGCAACCTTCCCCAAGTGTTGTTCGGGCGCCAGGCTCCCAAGCAAAGCCGTATCGAGACGATCGGCGGCCTGGTCGACTCCGCCTATATCGAAGAGTTCGTCCGCGACCGGATCCCGTGGCGAGGCCTGCGGCACAACCTCGCGGCCGGCCATATCAAGGCGGTCTCGTGCAGCGCCACCGAGCTGGCGACCGGCAAGACCACCGTGTTCGTGCAGACCCACCAGGGCACGCTGCCGACGTGGCCCGCGGTGATGGGGCAGCAGGTGATCCATACCCAGATCACCGCTGCGCACACGCTGGCCTCCGCCGCCATTCCCGTGCTGTTCCCCGCGATCCGGGTCGACGGCAACTACTACGTCGACGGCAGCCTGCGGCAAAACACCCCCGTGCGACCGGCGATGCGATTGGGTGCCAACCGCCTGCTCGTCATCGGGCTGCGCCACCAGGACGCGCGCAAGGTGGCCCACGCCCGGGCCCGCGAGCGCGCCAAGTCGGTCTACCCCAACGCCGTGTTCATGGCGGGCAAGCTGCTCGATGCGCTGATGCTCGACAAGCTCGAGGCGGACCTCGCCCGGATCCAGCGCACGAACAA
The DNA here is from genome assembly GCA_022601155.1 of Deltaproteobacteria bacterium. Lineage (GTDB taxonomy): Bacteria > Myxococcota_A > Polyangia > Nannocystales > Nannocystaceae > Paraliomyxa. Next base: position 4,258 of record JAHZJA010000549.1, read on the forward strand.
GCTGATCGCAGCCGGGGCTCGGATGTACGGCGATGACTTCGGCGCGAAGATCGGGGGCGCGATCGAAGGCCGCGAGGGCCGACCGTACGTCCCCATGGAGATCGTACTCATCCGTCCCAGCCAAAAC
>JAHZJA010000550.1 GCA_022601155.1 Deltaproteobacteria bacterium
GCGGCCTTCGGACCCACGATGTGGTCGGTGTCGGCTCTCGTCCAGCGCGGCTACGCATACGAGCTGGTCGGCGATCGGATTCGCGACGCACCCATGCCCGCCTCGCTCGAAGCGGACGCGAAAGTTCCGCGTGCCCGAGAGCCCGAGGTACAGCTGCATCGCTTCGAGTTCGTTGGTGAGGTCGCGGCCGTTGATGTGCGTGATCTTATCGCCACTACGAAAGCCCAGCTGGGACACCGCGGTCCCGGAGCGGACCGACTTGAGCTTGTAGCCGCTGTGCACGTCGTTGCGGATGGCCGGCACGATGTTGGCCTGCGACTCGAGCTTCGACGGAGAGCGAACGATGCTGTCGAAATAGGCCTTGTCCACGGTGCACTGGCTCGCGCTGCTACACCGAGCGACCGTCCCCTTGTTGGGCTTGGGCCGACTGCTCCCGCTGCTGGGCTTGGAGGGCGAGGGGCGTGACGACGATCCGCCACCGGCTGCGCTGCCCGTCGTTCGCGGCGATTGGGGCTGGGGCTGCGCCGCACTACCCCGCGCGGGATCACTTTCGCCGCCAGCCACAACGTCACCGTCTCCACCCTCTCCACCGTCATCCGCCAGTGCGACCGCGCCGGCATCGGTGGGTGGTGGTGCTCCGCCCTGTGCGATGAGCGACGACCAGGCGAGACCGCCCATGAGGCGGTAGCTCAGCACGAACGAGATGTCGTCGCGCACCACGGTGACCGTCACCCGGTTCTCGCCGCGCTCGAGGGCTTGCGCGGCCCAGCCCTGTGCTCCGGTCGGAACGCCATTGACCTCGGTGACGATGTCGCCCTCGGCGAGCCCCAGTCGTGTCCACAGATCTTCGGGCGTCAGCGGGCCCACGCGGTAGCCCGCCGATGGCTTCGCCGGATCATCGGTGCTGCCCCGCCACCCGGTGAACGGCAGCGGGTTGCGCCGCAGCTGCTCGGTCACCAGCGCCGCGAGGTAGGCATCGACGCGGTAGGTGCTCCCGCCCTTGGGCGGCGGCTCTATCGCGCTGTCGATGACACCGTCGAGCAGCGAGGGAGCACGCGGGGCATCGCCGGCCGCCTTGGCCGAAGCAGGCGCCGCCACGGCGGGCGTGTCGGTCTTGGTCGCAGGCTCCTGGTCACCGGACGGCAGCAGCCCACACCCCAGCCCCGCGATGGCGACCAACACGACGACGCTCGCCAAGCCACGGCTCGACCGATGCACGACAGTGGAGGGGCCCGTCACGACGCGGGGATGCTATCACCCACGGCCTCGGACTCACCGCTCACCTCTGCGCGCTTGCGGAGCGCAGCGGCCCGCACCTCCACGGGCTGGGCCTCGTCTTCTCGCCCCGAAGCCCGCATGACCGCGACCTGGCTCTCGAGGATCTCGGCGAGCTCGGGGTGGTCCTTGCCCAGCGCTTGCTCTCGTAGCCCCAAGGCGAGCGACAGGCTGCGATCGGCGGCCCCCAGCTGTCCGCGCGCCAGCTGCACCTCGCCCAGCGCCAGATAGGCATCGGAGACCCGAGGGTGCTCGATGCCGAGGCTCTCCTTGAACAGCGTGAGGCTGTGCCGGGCGCAGCGCTCGGCCTCGGTGAGCTCGGACCGGGCCACGTGCAGCCGTGCCGTCACGGCCAAGATCCCGGCCATGCGCGGATGCTCGAGCCCCAAGCCTTGCTCCGCCAGCTCTTGGGCCTCGCGGATGTGGCGTTGCCCCTCGCGGATTCGACCCTGGCGACGGCGTAGCTCGGCCAGGCTCTCCTTGAGCGCACTGGCGATGGCGGCTGTGCCCTCGCGCATGCGAGCCACCGCCTGCTGCGCCGCCCGACCGATCGCCTCGGCTTGGTCGAAGCGGCCGCGGCAGCGCGCCAGCCACCCCATGTCCACCAGCAGCGCGGCCCGCTGCATCGTGGCCTCGCCGCGGGCGGAGTGCTGCACCGCTCCGCCGTACAGCGCCTGGGCCTGGTCGTACTGGCCGAGGGTCACGGCGACCGCCGCCCGACCGCGACACACCTCCACCTCGAGGCCGCGCTCCCGCTCGCGCAGTGACGCCCGCCCCGGTGAGCCACTGAGTCGGGTGGCGATCATTCCGGCACGATCGAAGCAGTGGCGGGCATCCTCGTAGCGACCCCGCTCGTAGATGGTCCAGCCCAGCCCCAGCAGGGTGTAGGCGACAGCCCGATCCAACCCGCCCGACGTCGACACCGTGGCGGGCCCCGGCTCACGGTAGGGCGAGCGGCCCTGCCTCGGGCCTCGGCTCGGTTGTCGGGCCAGCTCGAGCGCGACGTCGCGGAACTGCTCGTGGACAGCCAACGCCTCGCGAAACAGAGCCTCGGCTCTCGCGTAGGCGCCCGCGTGGTGCTCGACCCAGGCCAGATCGTCCAGCAGCGAGCGCACGGTGTTGTCGTCGGCCCCGGGTGCATCACCGACCAACTCGAGCGCACGTCGGCACAGCCGCTGGGCATCGGCATGATGCCCGTGCAACGAGCGGTGGTGGGCCACCCGCCGCATCAACCAGGCAACATGTCCCGACCACGCAGCGGGGACTCGATCGTCAAGCCCGCGCAGGAGCTCTTCGAGATAGCGACCCGCACGGGCGTGGTCGTGCAGCATCGAGTTGACGGCGGCAAGACTGTAGTAGTTGACCAGCAACTCGGGGGCCGCGGGCGGCAGCTCCCCCTGCGCCAGCGACAGGGAGCGCTCGTACAGGGCCCGCGCTTCCCGATAGCGACCGTCGACGAGCTTGGCGTCGGCTTGCTCGCGCAGCGTAGCCATCACCGCCTCGCGCCGACCTCCCGCTCGCCAGGCGCTACCGAGAGTCGCGGCGGCGGCCGTCATCAGCATCGCGATGCCCAGCAGCGGCTGCCCCGCCTGCAGCGCCATCATGAACAGCCCGAGCAGCATCAGGGTGATGGGGATGCGGTACAGCGCCGCCGCCCGTGAGCGACTGCCCACTGGGACCAGGGCTCGTCGAACCCCGAGGCTGCTGCCGACTTCACCCACTCCCTCTCATTTTCGCAGAATCGGGCGCGCGCACAAACGACAACCCGTCACGGCGCGAGTCTCGCCCGGCCAATACACCGAGCGGTGGCCACGAGCATCGGATCCGAGGATGAACCGCGGAACCTTGCCCCACTGCGCGATCGCCCGAGGATCGCGAAAACGGGGTCCAGGCGGCGGGCGTCAGCCACTCATGCTGGGGGAGAACCCGCAGCCGCGTCGGCCCGGTCGACGACGGTGGCCAGCCGCCCAGCCACGCGCAGCCGGAGCCCATGGGGAACCACCCACAGCTCGGCTGGCAGCTGCCCGGGCTGCTCGCCGTCCATCTCGACCAAGATCGGCCCGCCCTCGTCGTCGACCGCCCGCATCTGCACGCGTCGCCCACGACGACCGACGACCGCGGGATGCTCCAGATGACGTCCGCTGAAGATCTTGGTCATCAACCCCAGCAGGGTCATCGTGGAGATCCCACCGGTGTAGACGACCTCGAGCAGCCCGTCGTCGAGCTCGGCATTGGGCGCAATCCACATTCCGCCGCCAAAATACTGGCCGTTGGTGATCGCGATGAGCGACAGATCGATGGTGTGAGGCTCTTGGCCCTCCACTTGGATCTGCACGGGCCGGCTGCGATACGCGATCACCTCGCGCACCGAGTTCCACAGATAGATCCCCTGCGGCCCGAGCACCCGCCGGCTGAGCTGACCCGACCGCAGCACCCGCGCGACGACGTGACCGGTGAGCCCGGCACTGGCGGCATTGAGAAACGGACGCGTCCGCGACCGCCCTTCGTGGTCGATGAATCGCATCACCCCGTAGTCGATGGAGGAGCCGGGGCGCCCGAGCGCCTCGACCTGCTCGTCCCACGGCGGCGAGCCGAGCACCCGCAGAAAGTCGCCCCCCGTGCCGCCGCCCAGCAGCCCCAGCTCGGCATCGGGAAATCGGTTGCGGCCTTGCTCGTCGACGAAGCCGCACAGGACCTCGTTGGCCGTGCCATCGCCCCCCACGCTGACCACCAAGCCGACACCGTCCTCGAGAGCGGCGCGCGCGGCCTCGGTAGCGTGACCGCGTCGCTCGGTACGAACGACCTCGAGCGCCGACCACCGCCGACGCATCTGCGCCTCGACCTCGGCCCAGCATCGTGCAGCGCGACCCCGGCCTGCCGTGGGATTGACGATCGCGACGATCCGCTGGGAGCCGGACACTGCGGCTACGGTACCGTGCCCCGCCGATCAACGCACGACCAACCCCACGCCGATCGAGGTCGGCGAGGGACGATGCGGGCGCGAGCTACGACGGTGACGGGGGACCGGCGTCGTGCTCGAGCTGCGGCTCACCAGTGGAAGGCACCGCCTCCAGCTCCTCCCGCAACAGCGGTGGAGTGAAGTCGGCCGGCACCTTTCCCTTCTTGTCGGCATAGAACTCGCGAATGCGATCCATGTCGCGGCGCATGTCTCCGGTCAGCCAAAAGCACGGGCCAAAGCCCGCCGTCCGTCGCCCGTAGTCCAAGAAGCTCATGCACACGGGAACCTTGGCCTCGACGGCGATGTGATAGAAGCCCGACTTCCAAAAGTCGCGCCGCCGCCGGGTCCCCTCGGGTGGAATCGCCAGGACCAAGCGATCGCGTTGCTCGAACTGCTCGACGATCTGCCCCACCAAGCCCTGGGGTGCTCTGCGGTCGACCGGCACGATGCCCAGCCGTCGCAGCAGCAGCGAGATCGGCCAGCGCATCAGGGTGTGCTTGCCCATCCACGCCAGGCGGACGTTCCACCAGCGGGCGAACAACAGCATCCAAACGCCATCCCACCAGGCGGTGTGGGGCACGGCGAGCACGACGTAGCGGTCGAGGTCGGGCGGCGCACCGTCGACCGTCCACCCCGACAGCTTCAAGATCAGCGCGGCAAACCAGTGGCCCACCCCCGACGGCGCGGTCTGTACCCGCGGCAGCTCATCGGGGGTTGGCGGAGGCGCAGCGGACATCGAGGCCAGGGCGCCAGGGTCGAGTACCCAGACCACCCTGTCAAACTCCATCCGATCGACGGCACGAGGAGCCGACTGCGAGCGACACCATCGACGATGCCGCGTGGCCGTGCGGCGAAGTCCGGGACTGGGCCGCTTGCCCTCGCCCCCTCCCACGCACGGTGCGCGACGTCGCCCTGCCCTCGGCTGCCTTCGCCCACCGACGGTCGTGGGTAGCGAGGTCCGTCTCCCCGCGGGGCGAGCCGGTCGCGGCCTCGCCCCCCTGCCCTCGGCTGCCGTCGCCCACCGACGGTCGTGGGTGGCGAGGTCCGTCTCCCCGCGGGGCGAGCCGGTCGCGGCC
>JAHZJA010000051.1 GCA_022601155.1 Deltaproteobacteria bacterium
CGACGCCAAGCGAGCCGAGGTCGGAGCGCGGCTCGATGCTCGCCCCGGCCTATCACCCGACATCGTCGGGCGGCTCGACCGCGTGGCGCGGGAATGGGCGACAGCGAGGGTCCAGGCCTGCACCCGGTCGTCCGATGTCCCGACGGAGGCTGCGCCACCACGGGTGCGTTGTCTCGAGCGCAGCGCGGCGACCATCGCCGCGACCATCGATACCTTGGCGACCGCCGACGACAAGACCTTCGATCGTGCACGGGAGCTGGTGCGCAGCCTCGACGATCCTCGGCGGTGTCAGCAACGGCGCCCCGATGATGGCACCCCGGCGCCGACCGATCCGTCGCGGTCCTCCGTGGTCGACCCGCTGCGCCAGCAGCTGATGGTGTTCGGTGTGGCGCGCAAGGCGGGCCGGCTCGGTGCCCAGGTCGACGCGGTGGAGGACCTCGTCGAGCGTGCCCGCGCGGTCGGGTTCGACCCGGTGTACGCCGAGGCGCTGCTGATGCACGGCCGGGCGCAGCAGGGCGCGGGACGGTTCGAGGAGGCGGCTGCGCTGTGCGAGGAGGCGTATTGGCTCGCGGCTCGGACCGCCTACGAGCCGGTCATGGTCGACAGCGCTCTGTGCTCGACGCGGATCCGGGGCGCACGACTGGGGCAGACCGAGGTTGCGCTGGACTGGGCGCGGCAGGCCGAGGCCAGCCTGGAGCGGCAGGGATGGCCGCCCGAAGGCGCAGCCCGACTCTCGGACATCGTGGCGGGCATTCACGCGGCGCAAGGAGACACCCAGACCGCGCTGCGTCACCACGAGCGTGCCTTGGAGATCTACGCGACGATGGAAGTGCCTGCGCCCCGGCTGTGGTCATCGGCGCTCAACAACTACGCCAATGCGCTGGCCGACGCCGGGCGGGTGTCCGAGGGCGTGGAGGCGCTGCGACGGGCCATTCCCATGCTCGCGCGCGAGCTGGGCCCCGGCCAGCCGGTCCCGACCGTGATGCGGTGCTCGCTTGGATCGTTGTTGTCGGACCTGGGGGAGCCCGCCGCGATCGACGAGCTGACGGCGTGTGTGGAGGGACTCGAGGGCAATATCCCGGCCGACCACGTGTGGCTGGTGCAGGGGCGGGCGAACCTCGGGCTGGCCCTGCGCCTGGCCGGTCAGCACGAGCGGGCGGCGGAGCAGATGGCCGAAGCGCTGCGTGGTGCGCAGACGGTACCGGGGGCGGCGGGAGCCGATGTCCGGGTCGGGATCGGCACCAACCTCGGTGATCTACTGTTGTTGATGGGACGGCTGGATGATGCTCGCGAGCGCTTGAGGGTCGCGCAGCGGGTGGCCCACGATGAACTCGGACGGACAGACCCTCGAACCCTGCTCGCGGCGGTCAAGCTGGCACTGGTGGAGGCTCGCAGCGATCGCGCTGCGGCCGTGGGGCGGCTGCGGGAGACGCTGGCGGTGGCGACCGATGCCGAAGCGGCCGATGGCATCGCGCTGACGCGGTTCGAACTGGCCCGCTTGGTGTACCCCGACGACCCCGCCGAGGCGGGCGCGCTGGCCCACGCCGCGCGGGAGCACTGGCGCACTCGACCGCCGTCGCGCAGCGTCATCGCACCCTTTCCCAGCAGTGCGCAGGAGTATCGCGATGTGATCGACCGGTGGTGGGCCGAGCACGCGTCGGACTGAACGGCCCCGACGACGGTCGGTGCGAGCGAGGTCACCGCGGCGGTGGCCCGTCCCCTCTTTGGTGACTACTGCGTCGTCTCGAACGCCCCGAGATCGGGGGCTGCTCCCGAGAACGGCAGCCCAACATCGACCCCGGCATCGATGAGACTGCTACCGGGGGCAAGCCGTAGCCCGAGGTCCGGGAGGCTCCCGTCGGGCTTGCGGGGACCGGAGCCGACGAGCATCAGCGTCGGCATGTCGAGGTCGACGAAATCCGCCGCGGTCACGCCCAGCCCATTCCAGGAGTTGGAGGCGTTATCGACTGCGGGGTGGAGGTCGGTCACTCCCGGTCCGTCGATGTCGAACGCGATCGTATTGCGCACGGTGTGCGGCTGGCCGTCATCGAGGTCGAGCTGAATGGGGTTGCCGTTCTTGGCGTTGTTGACGAGCGTGGCATTGTGGATGGTCACCCCACCCGGGCTGCCGTTGCTGTTTTCGTCGATACCGAAGGCCTTGTTGCCCCACGCTACGACGCGGTGGAGGACCAGCTCGCCCGCGTCCTGACCGAGCTTGAACCCGAGGCCGTCGCCCTGCCAGCCTCCGCTGAGCTGTTGCACCCACTCCGGGCGGTTGAAGCCGTTGTCGAACGACCAGCAATCTTCGAGCAGCACCGCCGGGGCGTGCCAAAAGTCGTAGCCATCGTCGGCATTGCTCCACGCCCGGTTGCCGCGAAAGACGTTGCCGGGGCCCAGCAGGTCGAACTTGGCCCCGAAGCCGTCGGCATCTTCACCGTTGGATTGGGGGTCGAAGTTGTGGAAGGAGTCGCAGTGCAGCACCAGGTTGTCGCTGGGACTAAAGCCTTCCTTGCCCGTGAGCTCGAGGCCGGAGGCCTGGTTGTCGTGGAGTACGAGGCGCTCGAATACGTTGTTGGAGCCGTATACGCGTACGCCGTAGTAGGGGGCGCCTTGCACGGTCAGTCCTCGGATGTGCCACCAGTCACTGCCGCCGCCGACGACAATTCCGACCGCATCGTGGGTTGCTGCGATGGAGTCGTCGTCGCGCGGCTGTGGCGGGTTGGCGTGCCGCGGATTGTTGCTGAAGTCGAGCACCGGAGTCTCGCCGGCGTGGGCCCACAGGTTGATCGGTGCACCGGGGGTCCCGCTCTTGTCGATCTCGATGCTGGTGTCGAGCAGATAGACGCCACCGCGAACGAGGATCGTGTCGCCGGGCGCAGCCGTGTCGATGGCATGCCCGAAGCTCCCAAAGGGCGCCGCCTCGGTGCCGGGGTCGGCGTCGTCACCATCGACAGCGAGGTAGTAGGTGTTGCCGCCAACCGGGACGCCGACATCGGGCGCAGGTCCGTCGGTCGTCTCCATGGTCGTGTGGGGGTCGTCACCGCAGGTCTCCTGGGCTTCGGTGGTGGCGGCCGCGTCCTCGCCGGCCGACTCGGCACCGGTGGTGGTGGCCCCGTCGCGGTCTTCTCCGTCGGGGAGCCCGGGTCGTCCGTCGACACCACAGCCCGCGGCCAGCAGCAGTGACGAGCACAGCACGGGGAGCAACGGCCGAGCCCACGGGGGGCACTCGGTGGTCGCCGTCCTGCGCTGCGGTGGATGATGGAGGGGGGAGGGCGCGATGAGGGGCAGCGCTTCGGCTCGGACGATCGTCGGCATGGGCCGGTCTGTGGCGCTCGGGGTCTTGGGCGTTACACGACGAAGTGACTGGCGAGGCTCGAATCCTCTCAGATTGCCGATGGAGGCCGTTGCGCGGCTTCATGGCGGTTTTTCGGGAGTGGGATGTAACGCGATCGAGGGGTCCGGCGACGAACGCATCGAGAACCGACGTGGTGCCCACGGTGCGCCCGCGGCCAAGGGATGGAGACGAGCATGCGACGAATCGCGATGGTGTGTGGGTTGGCATTGGGTGTGTTCACGGCGGGCGGGTCGCTCGCGCTGGCCGGCGGCGGTGCTGGTGGGGGCGGTGATGAAGGCGGCGGCGCTGAAGGTGGCGGCGCTGAAGGTGGCGGCGCTGAAGGTGGCGGCGCTGAAGGTGGCGGCGCTGAAGGTGGCGGCGCTGAAGGTGGCGGCGCTGAAGGTGGCGGCGCTGAAGGTGGCGGCGCTGAA
>JAHZJA010000551.1 GCA_022601155.1 Deltaproteobacteria bacterium
ACAGCAGCCAGATCCAGCCGTTGACGGTGTCGAGGTGGATGTGAGGGCGGTAGTCGAGCCGGTACTCCTCGACGAGGCGATCGCGCAGCGCCGCGACCTCGGCCACCGGATCGATGTTGTGATCAAGCGTGCTGCCCCCCGAGAGCACGATGCCGCCGATCCGTCGGCCGCGGTCCAGCTGCTCGCGGAGGGTCGACTCCAGGCCCGACAGCGAGATCCGCTCCTGATCGTCGCAGGTGACGCGGAGGCATCGCTCGGTGCCCACGCCCAGGAAGCTGCACACGGTCTCGAGCGAGTAGTGGTTGGACCAGGTCGTGACGACCACGGCGTCGCCGACGAGCCCCCGGGCTACCGAGCGACGATGGCTACGGTTGAGCCCCGACTTGATCGCGTACAGCAGCGTCGCCTTGCCCCCGAACGTGCTGCACCCGCCGGCCGCGTCCGCGTCCCAGCCCGCGAGCTCGGCGAGCCACGCGACGAGCCTGCGCTCGTAGACCATCATCTTGCCGCAGTAGAAGTCCCAGATCATGTTCACGTTGAACAGCGAGGCGATCGTGCTGGCCGCGACCGCCTCGAGCAGCGGGGCCGGGAGCACGTTGAAGGAGAACCGAGGATCGTGGGGCCGCATGCAGCCGCGGGAACATGTCGCCGACCAGCCGACGCGCGGCGCGGGGCTCGAGCGGGCGACGGGGCACTCGGAGGGCGGCGAGCTCGTCGGCGTAGCGAAAGCTCGCGTCGAAGTCGACCCGATGCGAGTCGATCCTCGAGTGACGACGGATCTCCTCGTGCAGCGCCTCGATCTGATCGAGCATGACGTCGAGGTTGTGCTCGTCGGGAGCGAGCACGGCGCTCCGCAGTCGATCGCGAAACTCAGGCATCACGGACCTCCGCGTCGACGAGCTGCGCGAGCAGGAGAAGGCGTGCGCGCTTGGTCTGGAGGCTCGCGCGATCGTTGGGGCGGGTGACGACCAGATCGATCGCGTCGGTCACGCGGCGTCGATCGACGCCCAGGGGCAGCGCGGCGAGCTGGGCGTCGATGCGCTTGGGCGCGCGGAAGTAGGTGCGGTGGGCCGCGAACAGCCGCTGGATCAGAGCATCGAGGGCCAGCCCCAGCAACTCGACCGCGTAGTAGGTGTCGCGGCGCTCGATGGCCGACCGTCGACCCCCTCGCCCACCTTGGAGCGAAAGAAGCGACACACGCTGTCGAAGTGGCGCTGGAACAGGGCATTGCCCGCGGCCTTGTCCCCGCCCTTCCACGCGTCGAGCAGCTCGAAATCGGTGGCCACCGAGGGAGCGTAGCGCCCCCAGCTAGGCCGCGACCAGCCGCAGCAGCGTGATCTCGTGCGGGGCGCCCACTCGCATGGGCGGGCCCCAGTAGCCGGTGCCGCGGCTGACGTAGATCCACGTGTCGTCGTGACGGTGCAGGCCGGCCACGTAGGGCTGCGTCAGGTGCACGAGCAGGTTCATGGGGAAGTACTGGCCCCCGTGGGTGTGACCGGAGAGCTGCAGGTCGTAGCCCGCCGCGGCGGCGGCCTCGATGCTGCGAGGCTGGTGGGCCAGGAGCACCTTCACGCACCCCTCGGGCGCATCCCGACACGCCAGGGCGGGATCGGAGGCGTGGTCGGGCACCATGCCGCTGGCCCAGACGTCGTTGACCCCGGCCAGGACGATCCGCGCGCCGTCGTGCTCGATGACCCGGTGCTCGTTGTTGAGCACGGTCAGCCCCAGCCGAGCCACCTCGTCGCACCACGCGGGCCCGTCCCAGTAGTACTCGTGGTTGCCGGTGACGAAGAACGCTCCGTGCCGCGCGCGCAGCCGACCCAGGGCCGCGACCTCGTCGCGCAGCTGGTCGACGAAGCCGTCGATGAGGTCCCCGGTGACCGCGACGATGTCGGCATCGAGGGTGTTGATCCGGTCGACCACCGCCGAGAGGTAGTCGCCGTGGATCGTGGGGCCGACGTGGACGTCGGAGATCTGCACGATCCGCAGGCCCTCGGCCTCGGGGGGCAGGCCCTCGATGGGGACCTCGACCTCCTTGACCTCCGGGAGCTGCAGGGCCTGCACCACGCCCACTCCGGTGACCGAGCAGGCGCCGCCCACGATGCCCAGGTTGACCGCACGACCGAGGAAGGCCCGGCGGCTCGGGTCGGGGGCAGCTGCAGACGGGCGCATCCGGAGGTAGACCCGGCGGCCCAGACGCAGCAGGTCGATGGCGAGGAACATCACCAGCGCGATCGAGCCCAGGCCCATCGCCAGGTAGCCCGCCCACTGCAGGGGCTCGGAGGGACCGAGCAGCTCGGTCCGCAGCATGACCGTGGTGAGCAAGGGCAGCAGGGCCGGCACCGCCACCACCCCCCAGGCCACCCGCCGCCACGGCGAGTCACCGATGAGCCGTCGCCCCATGTAGACGTGCAGGCCAACCCACAGGACCGGCATCATGAAGAAGAACACGACCATGCGGGCGGACATCGGGTCTCACTTTCCGGGCAGGGCGCGGCCCTGCGCAGGGTCAGGCCCCCCTCGGGGGCGGTGTTCTGCATACACGCGAATACGGAGACACGCTCCTAGCCCAATAGTCCCGGCAGCGGCCCCACGCCGTGCCTCGTGTATCCGAAGTGCTCGGCCTGCCACCGCCATCCTGAACCTCGGAATCCTAACTTGTTGACCGCCAAAGGGCCGTTCCAACCCTGGAATTCTCCCTTGTCGAACGCCGAGTCTGAATGCCATGGAAACCAGCCCTGGGGCCCGTGGCCTGGGCTACAGGGGACCACCCCGAAAAAAGCTACCAAATTTCCTACCCTCCGTGTCCAGGTTGGGGTTCTCATTGTCGCCGCGGTCGATGACCTTGCCGGCGATGGCGATGCAGTACTTGCTGCGCAGACCGTCGGCCTCGGCGTGGGTGGGGCCGTGGATGTCGGGGCCGAAGACGATCTGGGTGATCCCCTCCCGGTCGCGGAGATCGACGAAGATCCGCCCACCGTGGTCGCGGCGCTCACACCATCGAGAGAGCGCCATGTGCGCGAATGTGAATGTCGGCCGGTGATCCGGCCGTAAACACCGTGGCCCGCTGTACGGCGTGCTCGGTCCTGCTACAAGCGCCCCGAGCGAGAGACGTCGATGTCGCTTCGGTTCCTGCACATCTCGGACATCCACCTGCTTGACCTCTCCGGGGTCTCCTTGCGGCGCTACCTCAACAAGCGCGTCGCCGGGGCCGTGTACCTGAAGGTGAAGCGGGGTCGCTCGCACGACGGGAGCCTGTTCGACTCCATGCTCGGCATGATCCCGTCGCTGGGGGTGCAGCGGTTGATCGTCACCGGAGACCTGACCAACCTGGCGCTCGAGCCCGAGTTCGATCTGGTGCAGCGCAAGCTGCGGGAGTCTCCCGTGCCCGTCACGGTGATTCCGGGCAACCACGACACCTACACCCGCGGCAGCATCCGCGCCGGGCGCTTCGAGGCGTTCCTCGACGAGTTCATGGAGGGCGAGCGGCTCGGCAAGGCCCAGTACCCGTTCGTCGTGCGGGACCAGGGAACCGCGCTCATCGGCGTCTCCACCGCCATCGCGAACCTCCTGCTCTACGCCATCGGCCGGGTGGGCGCCGATCAGCTCGCGCGCCTCGGCAAGATCCTCGACGCCACCGCGCAGGAGGGCCTGCGGCGCGTGGTGCTCATCCATCACCCCGTGGTCGACGGTGTGGCGGGCGCCCGCCACGACCTGGTCGACCGTGACGCCTTCGCCGAGGTCATCGCGCGGCACGGGGCCGACTTGGTCCTTCACGGTCACGAGCACCGCATCGTGAACACCGTGTTGCGGGGGCCGGCCGGCCCGGTGCCGGTCCACGGCGTTTCTTCGGGCACGAGCGTGTCCACCAAACCCGGTCACCGGGCGTGCTTCTCGGTCTACGACGGCGCGTCCGAACACCTTCGACGAGATCTGTACACATGGAACGGTAGCGAGTTTCGAGCACGACCCAAATGACCCCGAACCCGGCTCGACGCCGGCGTTCGCCCGCCGCGGGGGGGCTGTGGGCCGCCTTGCTCCTGGCGGTGGGGTGCGCGACGCCCCTGGACAAGGCCCGGGACGCATGGGCCGACGGCGCAGGCGAGCTCATCGCGGCCGAGGGGTACTACCCTAACCCTCTTGCGCTGTCGTACTCGGGCTACCTCAGCTACACCGAGCTCGAGGCGCCCCAGGTCGAGCCGCCGAGCTATGCCTTCGAGGTCGATCCCACCGGTCGCCGGCTGAGCTACGGCCGCTCGTGGATCGATCGCGACGGTCGACTATGGCGGATGCACCTGGAGGGCTCGCCGGTCGAGATGGGCGACGCGCGCGGCCGACTCTCGGAGCGCCTGTTCCGCGAGGTCGACGATCGCGTGCGCGACATGATCGACCGCCGCTACGGAGCCTGGCTCGAGCAGTGGACCGCGGCCATGGTGCTGCGCTGGGACTACCGGGGGGCCGACCGCAACCTGGACGAAGAGCTGCGGCTCGAGCTGGCGGCCATGGCCAAGGCCCTGCCCGCGGCCGAGGGCGACCGCATCGACTCCTACCACCGCATGTTCTTGTACCAGTGCGTCTACGGCCTGGGGCAGCGGCTGGACGACGTCTTGCTCGAGGGCACGATGTTCGCGGCCACGCCCAAGCGCACCGCCGCGGGCGAGCCCGGCAATCTCATCATTGGCCGCACGCTGAGCTTCGACCTCGGCCGCGACTTCGAGGCCGACCGCATCGTCACCTTCCACCATCCCGACGGGCGCTATCCCTTCGTCTCGGTGGGCTGGCCTGGCCTGATGGGCGTGGTCACGGGGATCAACGCCCGCGGCATCTTCGTGACCCTCGACCCGGCGCGCACCGACGACCCGCCCGAGGAGGGCGCACCGCTGCCGCTCGTGCTGCGTACCGTGCTCGAGCAGGCCGACGGCCTCGAACGCGCGATCGAGATCCTGGAGTAGGCCGAGCTGCGCTCCTCCGGCATCGTGCTCGTCGGAGACGGCATGCACCGCAAGGCGGTGGTGCTCGAGGTCGCCCCCCGCGACCGCGAGAATCGTCGGGTGGTCCGCGGCGAGGACGAGGCCATCGTCTAGGCCACCGATCACATGATGGACGAGACCTTCGAGAGCGACCTGCAAAACGAATGGGTGCGCCGCTATACTTCCTCGGGCTATCGCTACGATCGTCTCGAGGAGCTGCTGGACACGGGCGAGCCGATGGATCCGGCGCGGGCGGTGTCGGTGCTGCGAGACCGCCGGGGCAAGGGGGAGGAGGAGCTCGGCCTGGGCAACCGCAACGCGCTCGAGAACCTGACGACGACCCAGTCGGTGGTGGTCGATGCCACCGCGATGGTGATATGGGTGGCCGAGGGGCCCTCGACCCTGGGGCGGTACCAGGCGATCGATCTGGCGCGGGCGCTCGGTCGCGGCGAAGGACCGGCGGCGCCGCTGGACGACCTGCCCGTGGATCCGCTGCTGTACAGCGAGGAGTTCAGGGACTACCAGGAGGCGATCGAGGCGACCGATCACGCGCGGGTGATGCTGGGGCGCGGGATGCCCGAGCGAGCGCGGTGGTCGGCGCAGGTGGCCCTGGCCCTGGCGCCGGATCTGGGGGAGCTGCACCGGCTGCTCGGCGACATCGAGCGGGAGCTGGGGAACCGGGATGAGGCGCGGGAGCACTACCGGCGCTACCTGGAGCTGGAGCTGGTGCCGGGGCGGCGGCGGGAGCAGGTGCGGGTGGAAGGGATCCTGGCCGAGCTGGAGGGGTGAGCGGGCGGTCGACCGGGGGGTGAAGGGCGGGCCTTTTGCTGCGCCCACCGGCCGTGCTAGGCAGGCGCCGATGTCCACGCGCGCCGCTCAGCCCCCGCGTCACCACGATGTTGCGCTGCACGATCGGCTGGTCAAGACGATCAAGGGCCTGACCATGGACGCAGTGGAGGCCGCGAGCTCGGGACACCCCGGGATGCCGATGGGCGCCGCCGACATGGCGGCGGTGCTGTGGACCCGCTTCCTGGTCCACGATCCCGAGCAGCCGCGCTGGCCCGACCGCGATCGCTTCGTGCTGTCCGCGGGCCACGGCTCGATGCTGCTGTACTCGCTGCTGCACCTGCACGGCTACGACCTGCCCCTCGAGCAGCTCCAGAGCTTCCGTCAGCTCCACTCGCTCACCCCCGGTCATCCCGAGGTCGATCACACCCCGGGGGTGGAGGTCACCACCGGCCCGCTGGGCACGGGCTTTGCGGCGGGGGTGGGCATGGCCCTGGCCGAGCGGATCCTCGCCACCCGCTACAACCGCCCCGGTCACGAGATCATCGATCACTTCGTGTACGGGATCGTCAGCGACGGCGACCTGATGGAGGGCATCGCGTCGGAGGCAGCGAGCCTGGCCGGTCACCTCGGCCTGGGCAAGCTCGTCTACCTCTACGACGCCAATCGCATCACCATCGACGGCTCGACCGATCTGTCCTTCACCGAGGACGTGGGGGCGCGCTTTTCCGCCTATGGCTGGCACGTGAGCGAGGTGGACGGCCACGATCCCGAGGCGATCGCGGCCGCGCTGGAGGTCGCGCGGGTCGAGCTGTCGGCCCCCTCCCTGATCATGTGCCGGACCACCATCGCCCGGGGGGCTCCGACCAAGGCCGGCACCTCGGCCTCGCACGGGGCTCCGCTGGGGGCCGAGGAGGTGCGTGCCACCAAGGAGGCGATGGGCTGGCCGCTCACGCCCTTCCACGTTCCCCAGCAGCTGCGCGACGAGCTTCTCGCCCGCCGATCCGCGCTGCAGGCCACCCGCGAGGGCTGGGAGCGAGCACTGGCCGCCTACGAGGCCGCGCACCCGCAGCTCGCGGCCGAGCTGCGCGCGCTGTGGGCCGACCAGCTGCCGGCGGGAACCCTCGAGGCGCTCGACGAGGTGACCTTCGAGCCGGGCACCGAGCTGGCCACCCGCCAGGCGGTGACCAAGGCGCTGTCGGCCCTGGTCCAAGCCCACCCCACCCTGGTCGGGGGCTCGGCCGACCTCAGCACCAGCAACGGGGTGAGCATCGGCCTGCCGCTGCAGCTGCGGGAGCAGCCCGAGGGGCGCATCCTCCCCTTCGGGGTGCGCGAGCACGGCATGGCGGGGATCTGCAACGGTCTCGCGCTGCACGGCGGGCTGCGCCCCTACGGCGCCACCTTCCTCGTGTTCTCCGACTTCCTGCGCGGTGCCCTGCGGCTGTCGGCCCTGATGGGCCTGCCGGTGATCCACGTGCTGTCGCACGACAGCGTGCTCCTCGGTCAGGAAGGTGCCACCCACCAGCCCATCGAGCACTGCATGAGCCTGCGCTTGATCCCGCGGCTGCACGTGGTCCGCCCCGCCGACGCCAACGAGACGATCGGCGCCTGGGCCCACTCGCTGCAGCGGGGGCGAGGGCAGGGGCCCACCGCGATGCTGGTCACCCGTCAGGGGGTGCCCGTGCTCGAGGGCTCGCGCCGCGACATCTCCTGCGGGGCCTACGTGCTGTGGGATCCTCCCCAGCAGATCTCGGCCCAGGTCGCGACCAAGGTCCCGGTGGACGGGCTGCACGGGATCCTGATCGCCACCGGCTCCGAGGTGCACGTGGCCTTGGAGGCCGCAAAGCGACTGCACGCCGACGGGCTGGCCCTGCGGGTGGTCTCCATGCCCTGCTGGGAGGCGTTCGAGGCCCAGGATCCGGCCTACCGCGACGAGGTGCTCCCGCCGTCGATCACCCGACGACTGTCGATCGAGGCGGGCGCCACCCTGGGCTGGGAGCGCTGGGCGGCGCACCAGCACGGCCTCGACGACTTCGGAGCCTCGGCTCCGGCCGCAGATCTCGCCGAGCATTTCGGGTTCACCGTCGACGCGGTGGTGGCGCGGGTCAAGCAGCTAGCCTGAGCGGCATCCATCCCTCGTCAGCCGAGGAATTCGTGACGATGGCCCAACCGCCTCCGCGTCCCTCGACCTGCTCCCGACACTGGACACTGACAGGAGCGGAAGATCAGGTCGAAAGCAACCCGTCCACCCTACGCCGGATCCGTGCGGGCGTGATCATGTCCATGCAGTGGCGGCGCACGCAGTCCTGATCGAAGTCCTGCTTGTAGCACATCAGGCACGGCACGTCGGGCTCCAGGATCTCCGTCTCGACGTAGGCGTGGATCTCGTGCCGATTGAAGGTGTTGTTGAGCGCCACGACCTTCTTCTGCAGCCCGATCGCGGCGTGCAGCGCGAAGGTCACCGAGGTGACGACGACGTCCGCCAGGCTCAGTAGGCCGATGAAGTCGACGTACGAGTAGACGCCTGGATAGCGCGCGCCCGCGTCGGCGGCGATGCGCAGGTTCTTGTCGTGCTCGTCGGGACCACCGGCGATGATCACCTCGCGACCGTCGGCGAGTAGGTCACGCGCCAGTCGTACCCACTGCGCTTCGGAGTAGATCCTCGGCTTCCACTTGTCGCCAGCGCCGGTGTTCAGGAGCACCAGCGGCTTGTCGGCGTCCAGCCCCTCGACCTCGGGTGGCGTGAACTCGGGTAGCAGGTAGGGCTCGCCCTGGAATTCGTAGCCACAGATGTCGAAGATCTCGCGCAGGTAGTGATCGGTGTTGGCCTTCATCAGGTCGTCGAAGACGCCGGTTTGCCACTTCGGAGCGCTGTCGTCGTCGAACGGCACGATCACGCCGGAGCGCTGGCTGAAGCCCTTCTTGACCTTGGCGTGCAGCCGGTTGGCCAGGGCGCAGGCTTCGAGATCCTTGTCCAGCGACAGCAGCAGGTCGAACTCGATGTCCTGCAACAGCAGGATGCCGGCCAGGTCGAAGTCGACCACCCGGAACACTTCGCGACGCGGGATCAGCTCCGGATGGCTGGTCAGCCAGAAGATGCGACCCCGCGGGAACTGCCGGCGGATCGGTGCCAGCAAGGGCGTGTTGCGCAGCACCTCGCCGGCCGCCTCCAGCTTGATGATCAGAATGTCGCCCTGGGTCGGCGCATAGCTGTCGCAGTCGTCGCAATGGACGCCGCGCTGCTTGTGCGGCTGGCAGGGCTTGTAGCCGTTGAAGTGACGGCAGTCGGTCTTGATGTCCAGCGTGGTCAAGGTCGTAGCTCCGGGTCCAGGTCTTCGGCGGTGGCGAGCAGGATCTCCACCATGCGGTCGACGTCGT
>JAHZJA010000552.1 GCA_022601155.1 Deltaproteobacteria bacterium
CCAGTAGATCGATCAAGAGTGCGCCGCCGCTCGAGCCCCCGGCTCTTCGCCACTGGTCGCTACAGGAGAGATCCACGAGGCTGCACACCGGGTCATCACCGCCAATTGGGCCGCCGGGGTCGACACCGTCGCCATCGTTGATGTCACACCCGTCGACTCGGTCATCGTCAACCTCGCCCAGGTCGGAGCCCCCATTGTCGCACCCGGACGTGACGGCTGTCGCCATGGCAATGGAAGTGAACAACACCAAGCCGGTCCAAGCTCGCGGCGGTGCGGGCCAGCTGTCGCCGCAATTCTCTGTGTGTTTTTTCTTGACTCGTTTGTCCTTTGTTGGGTTCTTCCGTTCGCTCTTCGTTGAAAAATCGACCGCGTCTCCCCTCCATGGGGCGAACCTATTGGGGTCGAGATGGGCGTTGAGCTGTACGCACACGCCCGGTCGAAACGAGCACCTCTATCGACGTATGAACTCGAACAACCGTGAGTAACGACGATGCTCGGCACGAACGCGAAAGCGCCGATGGAACCTTCGGATGTCCGCGGTCACCACCACGGTCCTGGTCGCGCCGCGGGAG
Source organism: Deltaproteobacteria bacterium (assembly GCA_022601155.1). Classification (GTDB taxonomy): domain Bacteria; phylum Myxococcota_A; class Polyangia; order Nannocystales; family Nannocystaceae; genus Paraliomyxa. Next base: position 573 of record JAHZJA010000552.1, read on the forward strand.
CCGCTGAACAAGGCGGGCACGGCCTGCTTCGCTCCCATTGGTCGGCCGCGAGCGGGCGCCACCTCGGACCGCACGCGCTCCGTACACGTGGGCGGCGCAGAGTCCGAACTGCATCGACCGTGTGCCCGACCCGTCACCGAAGGCATGCCGTCTGCGCTCCACGAAGGCTGGCGCCGATGGCGGCGAGGGGGTCTCGAACGAGCGGCGGTGATGGGCATACGAGGGTCTCTTTCGTCGTAGAGAGGTGCCCCAGAGCCCATGATGGCTGCTGACCAACCTCCCTCGCGGCGAATGAGTCACCCACTGATAGTCGAAGTGTTCACCATATGCGCGGCGAAACTAGCGCCTTCGACGTTTCCACCTTCATGGCCGGAACGCAATGGCTCAACCCGTCACCCATGGCGACAAGTGTAGCCACACCCAGCACACGAGCCGAATTCAGCACATCAGCATCGGGCTCTCGCAGGCCGTATTCGCACCCGAACGTGTCGGCTGCTGCACTGCCCATCGGATCAAAGGCACAGTGCCCGCACGATCAACGAATGCAACAGTGCACGATAAAATATCCATACACAAACAGTTCAGCGACCTCATTCACAGACTACCGACGCGACCATATCTGCCTTCCCGCTCGCCTGCCCAACCTCTCCGGCGATCTCGTGGTCCCCACGCGCTCAGGGGCTCGCCGTGGGGAAGTCGCACCGACGACGGACGTCGAGCTGCGGCGGGCCTGCCTTGGAGGACCGAACCACGTAGTGAAACTCCAGCCCTGCGCAGTTGGCCTGGTCGTTCATCGACCCGGGCCCACCGATGTGCATTCCCTGCATCAAGTCGCTCTTGCATGCCTGCCCCTCGGTGAGCCTGACGGTGACGTCCTTGGACTGACCTCGCTCGAGGGCCACGCTCGTCGGGCTCAGGGTCGCCGCGACCACGCCTTTGGCCTGCTGCCCTACTGGCACCGGGCGTCCCTTCCACTCGGGGTCGCCCACGACGAGGTCGAGTGGATAGGCGTGCGCGTTGCCGACCTCGATCCATAGCGGCTCCGAGCCCTCGTGCGTGAGGGTCAACGTGTCGGCCGAGCACCGCACGTCGATCGCGTCGAACAACTCCAGGCGCGCCTCCTCGTTGGCCTGCGCGACGCTGATCCAGACTGCGGCGACGATCATCCCAACCCCGAACAACGCGATCATGACGGAGACCGCGAGGTTGGTCCTCTCCCAGGCGCTGGTCCGCTCGCTCTTGACGCCTTGCATCTGGTGGCCCGCCGCCGTCATCGACCAGGCGAGATCGGGCTTACAGCCCAGCACCAGGCCTGCGATCAGTAGTACGGCACCAAACAGCGCCAGGGGCAACACGGCATCGTCCACGCCGGCAGCGTGGCACCTGCCGAACGCACTCGCAACGCCGTGACGACTGCGACCGCCAGCCAGACCCATCGCGCCAACTGGTGCGTTGATCCTGGTTGGGCTGCAGCCGTCTTCGACACGGAACGCCGAGGCACGGGTCGTGTCCCGTCACCACCGCCGACCACCCGACCACCGCCGCTCGACCGGCGAGCCACGCACGGCTCAGCCCTCGGGCTCGAAGCTCTCGCAGGCAATCTCGATGCCGGTCGTCAGGGCCGTCTCGATCGCTGTCGGCACCGACGCCGGGCCTCCACAGAGATCCGCGGTCACCCCGTTGGCACCCAGCATCCCGGCGAACTGCCACAGCCGTGTGGCATGGAAGACGTCGCAGTCGAAGAACCCGGGGATCACCTCCACGCAGCCGCAGCTGCCGGGCTGATCGCAGAAGTTGGAGCCCGCGGCGGCGGCAGGATCGCCCGCGACGACGATCGTCGACAGTGCGTCCATCTGCCCGTTCTTCGCCAGCAGCAAGTCATCGACCAGGTCGGCCAACACCGTGGGGGGGGTCGCACACCCCAGCCCGCAGGTGTTGCCCCCCGGCTGGTCGTAGGCGCCGTAGTCGTCGACATCGGTCAGCAGCACCAGGACCAACAGTGCATCGTCGCGCAGGAAGCCCGTGGCATCGCCCGCGAGTAGGTTGGTGCCGCTGGTCAGCACGTGCTCGCAGCCGATGGGCGGATCGCCCAGTGCCCCCACCTGCGCCATCGCTCCGTTGAAGGCGTCGGCGGTCTCCATGGGCGTGAGGTTCTGTGAGTCGAACCACGGGTTGGGATCGAACCACCCCGGCGGCACGAGGAACCCGTGGTCGTCGGCCGTGGTCACCCCGATGCGGTAGTCGATTCCGCCGCCGTTGAGCCCCTCCAAGGTCAGGACGATCTGCGTGAACGACCCCGTCGCGGCCAGTGCGGCCCGCTCTTCGGCCATCGAGCCCGAGTTGTCGACGGCGAACAACACGTCGATGGCCTGACACCCGCGGGCCGGCAGCCCTCCGGTCGCGGGCGGACCCACGTCGAGGATGGGGCCTCCCCCGCCGGTACTCACCCCCTCGGTCGTATCGGCCCCCGTGGTCGTCAGCGACCCGGCCGTGGTGTCCCCGGTCTGGCCCATCGTCATGCCCGAGGTCATCGCCCCGTCGTCGGTGAGCGGTGGTGTCGATCCCGTGTCCGTCTGCACCGCGAGGCAACGATTGTCGAGGCACACGAGGCCCGGATCGCACGAGCCGCCCACCGTGCACGGGCACTCGAACGCACCGACCGGGCAAGAACCATCTTGCTCACCCGTGGTGCCCGAGCACGAGGCCCCCATGGCCGCGCCCAGCAACCCCACCCCAATCCAAGCCCATGTCCGCATCCCCATGACGGTAAGGCTATCACTGCGTCGACGGCCGAGTGCCATCGTTCGTAAGCCGCGATGGCCTAACCGTCTGGAGTGCTGGTGCCCGCCGGGCCCGCATGGTTGGGGGCGGGAACCCTTCGTCGCAGGAAGAAGTGGTGGATGAGCAACGCGCCCACGAACCACCCCGCGCCCAGGAACAGCGACGGATCGAGGTTGCTCGCCAGCACCGACAGCACCACCAAGCTCGACGTCGCGTAGAGAATGGGCGTCACCGGGTACCCCCATGTCCGGTAGGGTCGTTTGGTGTCGGGCAGCTTGCGCCGCAGCACGATCACCGCCATCACCGTCAGCGTCCCGGTGATGAGCATCGCCGCGGAGGTGTAGTTCATCAGCTGCTCGAAGCTCTGAGAGAGCACGAGCACCAGGCTCCACCCCGCCTGCATCCACAGGGCGGCGACCGGAGTGCGGAAGCGTCGGTGCAGCTTGCGAGCGGACGCGGGTGCATGCCCGTGACCCGCCATCGCGTAGGCGATACGAGAACCGGTGAGCACGGTGCCGTTGATCGAGCCGAGCATGGCCAGCACGATGAGGGTGGTGACCCCCAGCTCGCCGAGGCTCCCAAACAGCGTGCGGGCGGCAGCGGTCCCCGCCTCACCCACGTGGGCGAGGTCGGTCATGGGGAACACGGCCAGGAATCCGACGCACAGCAGGAAGTACAGCGCAGTGACGGCCAGCGTCCCCCCGACCAGCGCACGCGGGAGGTTGCGGGCGGGGTTGCGGATCTCGCCGCCGACGAAGATCGCCGCGTTCCAGCCCGAGTAGGCAAAGTAGACGGGCAAGAACGCCAGCGCGGTGGCTTCGAGCCCGGGCGCGCGGATGGGGGTGGTGGTGGAGCCCCATGCTCCGCCGTCGGTGCCCTGCGACACGAGCACGCACACGCCCGCGACCAGCAACACCAGCACGGGAATCCCGGTGAGGCCCACCTGGAATCGGCCGGACAGCACCACGCCGACATGGTTGAGCGCGGTCAGCCCGATGACGATGACGAATGCCCAGGTGATCGTCGGAGACAAGCCGAACGTCAGGGGGAGCTCGTAGTACGAGCCCAGAACCACGGGCAGCTGGAAGGAGGCCGTCCCCACCGCCATGGTCGCCAACGAGCCCGGGAAGATCGCGAGCAGTTGGAGCCAGCCCACGCCGAACGCGATGCCGGGGCCGTAGGCCAGCCGCAGGTAGGGGTAGTCCCCGCCCGCCCGCGGCATCATGGCGCCGAGCTCTGCGACCGCCAGCGCGCCGAACAGCGCCGACGCGCCACCCGCCAACCACATGATGAGGAAGGTGCCGGGATGATCGAGCTGCGCCGCCACGACCGGCGGCGCAATGAAGATCCCGATTCCCAACATCGAGCCCGCAACGAGCGCCAATGCGGGCAATGAACCCAAGGAGCGGGCGTCTTCGTGATCGCTGTCTCTCACGTCCAGGGCCAATTTCCCCGTGGTTCGGCGGACTGTACCCCAAGATCCCGACTCAGCCGGCAAAAGCGGCAGCCACTCGGGGCAGCGCGCCTCCTACGCCCGAAGGCCCGTGGTCTATGCCCAGCGGCCGACCCCCGGTGGCGACCCCGACCCCGCCGCAGCGGGAAACCCCAACGGGCCCCCGCAGGTTTGACAGGCCCGAAAACCCGGGGCTAGCGTGCGCGACGGCCCATGCGCGCCCCCCACCCTCCGCCCCACCGCTGGCGTCGTCGCCCGGCTGATCCCAACGGTGGACACGCGCTCGGACGCCGAGGCCGCACGTGGATCATGGGCCTCGCCCTCGCCGTGAGTGCACCCGCGTGCAAGACCGGGCCGGATCTGTCGGCCGACTACGCACAGACCGCGCGCGAGAACTACGAGCTCGCCCTCGGGGAGTTCTCCGACGAGGACTGGGACGAGTCCATCCAGTACGCCGACTTCGTCCGCATCCGATTTCCGTTCAGTCGCTTCGCCGTGGAGGCGGAGCTGCTGGTCGCGCGCTCCGAGTTCGAGCAAGGCAACTACCTCACCTCGCAGGATGCCTTTCGACAGTTCGCCAAGCTGCACCCCACGCACAAGCACGTGCGCAACGGCTGGGTGAGCTACATGGCAGCCGTCGCGGCTTACATGAACGGCCCGCAGACGTTCTTCCTGTTCCCGCCCAACTACCAGCGGGATCAGTCACGGCTGCGCGAGGCGCTGATCGAGCTGGAGTACTTCTTCGACCACTACGGCGACACGCCCACGTCGGTCAATGCGCTCGCCCTGCGCGACGAGATCAACCGTCGGCTGCTCGAGCACGAGCTGTACGTCGCGCGGTTCTATCTCGACCGTGAGAAGCCCGAGGCCGCCATCGGCCGGCTGGAAGCCGCGCACAACCGGTACCCGGGCATCGGCCTGGACGCCGAGGTCTTGTTCTTGCTCGGCATCACGTACCTGCGCATGGACGAGATCGAGCTGGCGCGCTCCACCTTCAGCGAACTTCAGAGCCAGCACCCGACCCACCACCACGGCGAGCAGGCCGGGGTGTACCTCCGCTACATCTACGACACGTACGGTCCCGCCGATCCCTCGCGCAAGCGTCCCGATCGCAGCCGGCCCGTGCCGCTGCCGCCGCCCAAGCCCAAGAACCTCGAGCGCCCGGAGCGGCCCGATCTGGAGCCCCAGACCACGCCGCCCGAGGAGTCCAAGCCCGAGCCCGTGCCCCCGCCGGTCCCGACACCGAGCACGACGACGCCCTCGGGCGAGGAGGGCGGCACCAAGGCTGCCGAACCGCCGCCCGCGTCGGAAGAGTCCCCCCCCGCGTCGGAAGAGTCTCCCCCCCCGTCGGAAGAGCCTCCCCCCGCGTCGGAAGAGTCCCCGCCGAGCGAGCCGCCACCCGCCGCCGAGTCGACCGAGACGTCGGCCAAGCCCGGGGAGCCGACCACGCCCGACGGCGTGACCCCGTAGCGCTCGGGGTGGGCCCGCTTCGGCGCGACCGCTCCGTCGTCGCCAGTTCGATCGGAACGCTGCTCTTGATCGATGATCCCGGGCGCCGTGACACCGAGCGTCGGGCTGCCCTACGATCACCCCAATGCGTTGGATACTGCTGTCGGTCGCGCTCGGTGGCTGTGGACTGTCGCTGCCGCCCACCGCTCCACCGACGGCCGCCGCTGGCCCCGCGACGAGCCCGTCGGACCCGCCACCGCCCGCGCTCTCGGTGTACCAGGCCGACCCCGACCGCCCCCGGGCCGTGTGCGACTCCGAGGCCGCGCCGGTCTCCCAGTGGGGCGAGGGGCTCGTCAACGCCGCGCTGTCGCTGCGCTGACGACTGGCGGCCGCCCGTGGCCCTTGTGCGCGGCTCACTCCCGGTCGAGCACCGCGGCAAAGCGCTCGGCGAGCACCGCAGCCAGCTTCGAGTCGACCAGGGCCTCGGCCATCGTCGCGGCGGTGGGCCTCGGGTTGCGCTCGCAGAGACCCTGCAGACACTTGGCGACGCGCTCGGGGTCGAGCCCCAGCCGAGACAGCAGCTTGTGAACCCCATCGTCCTTCAGCAAGCACGCGACCGTCGAGCACCATCGCCGTCGAGACTCGTCGAGCCACCGCCCCACGTCGCGGTCATCGGGCCGCCCGGTGGGTCGATCCCCGCCTCGTCGGGCCGACGCCGTCACCAGACGCTCCCGGGTGAACGGCTGGTGCCGTCGGTCTCGCCCTTGCGCCACCACACGTGCACGCCACACGCCCGCGAACGCCAACGTGTAGTGCACCTCGAACACCCCCGGCTCCGTCTGTGCGAGCGCGATGGTGGTCCGCGTCCCATCGGGACGGAGCAGCTCGGCCTGAACGGTCGCACCCGCGCCGATGGGCACCCCGTACTCGGAGAGCACGGCGCGGATGGTGGCGGTGGCTCCCGGCTCGTACCCACTTTGGTGCTGCTGCACATCGAGGTGGAGATTCGACCACGTGTGCACGACGACGCTGTAGTGAACGCCATTGCGCCCGACATCGGTGAGGGCCTCGATGATCTCGGGGGACAGCTGCTGGGCGAGCTCGACGTGGTGTGTGACCCGCTTGGCGTGGGAAAGTCGCGGGTCGCCGACCTGCGTCCGCAGCCATGCGTACACCCGCTCGGGGTCGAGCCGCAGCACGACGTGCCAGACTCCGGCGTACCCCGCCATCGCCGACACCCGAACCCGATAGGCCGTCATCCCCTCCCCCGCGATGATCTGGACGTCCGCGCCCACGTCTGCGGGCCCCACCACCGTGCCATCGGGCATCACCAGCCTCATGTCGAGGAACGGCAGCGTGGTCAACAGCACGACGTCGGCCTGGATGTCCGCCTCGGTGACGACGAACGGCACCCACTCCACATCACCGATCCGGACCCAGCCCTCGGGGTCGAGCGTCACCTGCATGTTGGTCAGCCCCGCGAGAATCTGCAGGTAGTACTTCGACAGCAGGAAATCATCGGTGCCGTCGGCCGCCAGCGCCCCCGTCAGCAACATGTAGCCGCCGTGGCTGCCCGCGATGTCGGCGAGCCGCTCGGGCTGGATGTGCTCGGCCGTCCCCAGCCCCACCGCGAACACCTTGCCGTCCAAGACGCTGCTGCTCAGCTCGTCGAGCCACTTGGCGGCGGTCTCGTGACCATCGGTCAGCACCACCATCGCCCGATCGTCGTAGTCCGCGGCCACCCCGTCGAGCGCCGTGCGTGCCAGCTCGATGCCATCGGCAATGGACGTGCCTCCGGCCGGATTGGCCTGGTGCGCCCCGATGATTCCCAGCGCAGTACCAGCTGCGCCGGGCATGGGCAGGACGTCCATCCGCGGATGGGCCTCGTGGTCGAACGCGACGATGCCCAGACCGTTGCCAGCATCGAGCAGGTTCACGAACACCGGAGCCGCGAAGTGCAGCACGTCGATCCGTTGGTTGCCGTTGCCAGCATCCCAGGCCATGCTCCCCGACTGGTCCAGCACCAGTGCGGTGGCGACGCTGGGACGCGCGATGGTGTTGGCACTCATCGTCACCGAGAACACCCGCTCGTAGGCCACGGTGCCGTCCGGCATCTGCATGGTGGCCCGGATGTCGACGACCAGAGGGTTGCCCGTACCCGATCCCCCTTCGAAGCCAAACCACACGTGCGCCGTGGCATCCCAGTCGGGGCCGCTGGTGCTCACCTGCACGGGATTGGGCTCTCCCGGAGGACGCGAAAACCCCGTCGTTCCGGCCGCGAAACCCTCGACAGAGAATCGTACCGGGTAGGCCGACACCACGTCGAAGGTCGCGGCACGGTGTGATGTCTCGCCTGCGATCACCGAGCCGAACACGAGATTGCTCGTCCGCAGACGAACCCGAGGCGTGTCGTCGTACAGGAACTCCATGTCCTCCACGGTGTCGAGGGTCTGTTGTGGGCTCCAGCTCGCGAGCCCCGGAAACTTGGGGTCGCCGTTCCACGGGAACATCCCGTCGCCGATGTTGTGACCGGTGGGACCGCCGCTGATGGGACGGTAGTCGTCGGAGTAGCTGGGGTTGACCTGGCGCCGGAGCTCCTGCCACTTGGCCCAGATGCGATCCACGTTGGCGTGGTGGACGAAGAACACCGGATCGTTGGGCGATGTGCCCGGCCCCATGTCGCCACCCATCCACACGTGCACGACGTTATGCAGCCGAACCCCATTGGGCTCTCCCGGCTCGAGCGCGAACCCTTCGAGACGATTGCGAAAGCCCCCCGTCGTCGCCGAGCCACTGACGCTCTCATCCCACGGCGCGCGGTCGTAGGTGGTGTACTGCAGCACCCCATCGACATCGGCCTGGGGAGGCAGCGACCCCTGGTTGGCGATCCAACGCAGCAGACCCCCCGCGGCGGTGGAGAACTGGCGAAAGAAGTCCCCCAGCGCTCCTCCGGTGACGAACGTGGGATCGCCATCGGCGTCGAGCACTGGGATCGAGTTCCCGTCCGCATCGGTGGCCAACGTGGCCGAGCCCGGTGAGACCTGCTCGAAACGCACGCGCACGGTGTCCCAAGTGGCCGCGGGCCCCGTGTCCACCCGACACAGGCCCGGTGCTCCGGCCGCGCCGAAGTTGCACACCGTGTTGCGCCCCAGATAATCGTCGGTGAGCACATCGGCGTCGGTGGGATCGGCCAGCTGCTCGTCCTCCTCCCACGGCCAGTACGGCAAGGCGATCTCCACACCGGGCGGGGCCACGTCGTTGAGGGCGTCCTCGAGCTCGATGAGGAACACCCGGTGCCACGGCAAGAACGCGGGGCCACGGTGGGCGGAGTTCCGCATCGTGTCGTCCATCGTCTCGCCCGGGAGCAGGGTCGAGCGTCCCATTGCGGTGGCATGGATGCGCACCAGCGTGTCCCAGGTGCCGTTGGCCTTGAGTACGCCCATCGCATCGAACAGTGCCGTGCGTTGTGCGGGCTCGAGGGCGTAGATGCTCTTGCGAATTCGAATGGGCATGACGATGACTCCCGCTCACCTGTGGTGAGCGCGTGCGCGAGATGGCCGTCACGCCACTGGGGGCGTGCGGTCGAGACGATGCGCGACGGTCGGCCGCGCTCGAAGGAAGGGGGATTCGGATCGCCTGCGATCCGAAGGCTCAGCGATGCAGTGCCAACGCCAGCGCGAGCAAGTCGGGGAAGTGCCCGTCGCACCGCGGCGCGCACAGCCCCTCGGGCTCACGGGTCACCAACGGTGGGAGCTCGACGGCAGCTCGTGGTGTCTCGGCTCGAGCCCGCACGTGAACCTCCTGCGCTGCGAGCTGAGCCTTGGCGTGCGCGAGGGTCGAAGGCGGCAACATGAAGCGACCGGCAACGCCAAGGCGCGCGCCATGGTCACCCGTGGTGAGCTCGGCGTCGTGATCGGTGGGGGCGGATTGGTCGCGCGAATCGGACGGCTCGTTGGTCATGGAGTTCCTCACCACACGCGAGTGTGGATCTCTCCCTACCTGACCAGCCGCCGTTCGCTGACACCTGGCTCGTTGCGGAAGCTGCTTGACACCGTCTTCATTTCAACTATACCAGAATTATCGAAATGATTGAGTCAGAGCAAGCGGTGGCCATTTTGGGGGCCTTGGCGCACGAGACACGCCTCGCCGTGTTCCGAACGTTGGTCCGCGCGGGGGAGCCCGTTCCCGCGGGTGCACTGCTGCACGAGGTCGACGTGCCCGCCACGACGCTGTCGTTTCACCTCAAGGCGCTCAAGGAGGCGGGCGTCGTCAGCTGTCGGCGCGAGGGTCGGTCGCTGCTGTACGCCGCCGACATGTCGACCATGGGCGGCTTGCTCCGCTTCCTCACCGAAGACTGCTGCCGTGGTCTGACCAAGAAATGAGCTGATGCATGCGCCCGGAACTGTCGCCGTACCTCAACCGCAGCTGCCACTGCATCCCAGTCGACACGACCGCGATCGACTCGATTCGTGACTCGCTGTCCCCGGGCGGAGCCCAGTCGCTGCACCCGGGCCTGTTCGCGAGGGAGCCCGTGTTCGTCTCCGCTGCGGATGTCGAGGCGATCTCACAGGCCGTCGCCGCATTCGAGACGATGCTCGACGAGCCGACCTACGTCACCCCGACGCTCGCCCGGGCCCCCGCCATCGCTCAGCTCGCGTGGGGGCCCAAAGGTGCGCTCACCTCGTTCGATTTTCATCTCGACGCCGAGGGCCCCCGGCTCATCGAGGTCAACACCAACGGAGGCGGCGCGCTGCTCAACGCGGCCTTGCGGGCCGAACACTCGCTCGACACCGCGATGATGGACATGTTCGTCGCCGAGTGGAGCGCCCAGCGGGGCTCGGCCGCCCTGCGCCACATCGCCATCGTCGACACCGACCCGCAAGCGCAACCAATGTTCGCCGAGTTCGAGCTGTTCGGCCGGCTGTTCGAACGCCACGGCATCGACGTCAGCATCGTGGATCCGAGCGAGCTCCGCTTCGCCGACCGAGCGCTGTGGCGGGGTTCCACACGGATCGACCTCCTCTACAATCGCTTGACGGACTTCTACTTCGCAGATCCGGCGCATGCCGAGATCGCGCAGGCCTACGAGCGCGGCGCGGTGGTCGTCACCCCCAACCCGCACGCTCACGCCCTGTACGCCAACAAGCACAATCTGTCGCGGCTGGGCGCCCACCCGGCCGCCCCAGCCGCGCTCCAGCGGGTGCTCCTGCCCAGCCGCCGGGTCACCGAAGCCTCGGCCGAGCAGCTGTGGGCCGACCGCAAGCGGTACTACTTCAAGCCCGCTGGGGGACACGGGAGCCGGGGGGTCTATCGCGGAGCCAAGCTGACCCGTCGAGTGTGGGCGGCGATCATCGCCGATGGCAACTATCTGGCCCAGCGCGAGGTGCCCCCTTCCCGCCGTGTGGTGGTCGTCGACGGTGACTCGCACGCGCTGAAATTCGACGTCCGCGCCTATGCATACGCGGGGCAAGTGCAGCAGTTGTCCGCCCGCGTCTACCGGGGCCAGACCACCAACCTCCGGACCAAGGGTGGTGGTTTTGCCCAGGTCATCGTCACCCCGTGAAGTTCCGGCGACGATGGGTGTCCCTCGACACCGACCGTCGCGAGCCATGACAATCGCAGCCGACTCGGCCTGCTACGGGCATCCCCCACCCTACGCCCCTGGCGCGGGCTCGGTGGCGTAATCTCGGCGGGTCGAGCCCGCGTCTTCATGGACCCCCAAATCAAGCAACACCTGGCCAACGGCCGCGAGTACTACCGGGCAGGCGAGTACGAGCGCGCTCGGCCACACCTCGAGGCCGTCCGCGATGCTCACGAGGACTTCGCCGATGTCCACAACATGCTGGGCTTCATCCACTACGAGCACGGGCAGCCAGAGCAGGCTCGCGAAGCATTCGAACGGGCGCTGGCCATCAACCCGCACTACACCGAAGCGTCGCTCAACCTCTCGGTCGTCTACAACGAGCTGGGCCGCTACGACGATGGCCGCAAGATGTACGAGCAGGCCAACAGCGCCCGCGGCAGCGGTGGCCTCGACCAACTGGAGCCGCTCGCTCGCGGCAAGATCGCCAACATGCATCGCGACCTCGCCGACGCCTACGCGGCCGTCGGCCTGCTCGATCACTCGATCAAGGAGCTGAAGAAGGCGCTGCGCGTGTGCCCGACGTTCGTGGACATCCGCACCAAGCTGGCCAACGCCCTGGGGGACTCCAGCCGCTACTCCGAGGCGCTCGACGAGTTCCAGGCGATCTGCGACCTGTCGCCCGACTACATCCCCGCGCGCACCCACTACGGAGTCACGCTGTGGAGAATCGGCCGGGTGGCAGAGGCCCGGGCGCAATGGACGGAGGTGGTCGACCGTGATCCGAGCAACCGCAGCTGCCACGTCTACCTCAAGATGACCGAGCCGCTGTCGAGCTCGGACTCCGCCGACGCCGATTCGGACTCTGGCTCGGATGACGCCGAGACCAGCCCCGCCGACGCCGATTCGGACTCTGGCTCGGATGACGCCGAGACCAGCCCCGCCGACGCCGAGACCAGCGACGCCGAGACCAGCGACGCCGACACGGACACCGAGCGCCAATCCGCCGTGCCCGCGCCTGCCGTCGAGGACGACGACACCGCGCCCCTGGACCCACCGGGCATCGATGGCGAGGCATCGCCCGACCACCCGCAGGATTGAGCCTGCCGATGGATGATGCCTGGCGCGCGCGGATCCTCGATCCGCCGCTACAAACCGCAGGTCACCCTGGCACTGGTGGTCGCATCCGCAGAAGGCCGCAGGATTTTCGTGTCGAGGAGGTGCCCGCCTACGCGCCCGACGGCCAGGCCGGTGCACATCTATTGCTGACGATGACCAAGCGGGAGCTGTCGAGCGAAGATGTGGCCCAGCTGCTGGCCAAGCACCTGGGGATCGACCGCCGCGAGCTCGGCATGGCCGGGCGCAAGGACCGGGTCGCCGTGACCACGCAGTGGATGAGCGTGCCCGCGGCCGCGGGCCCCAAGCTGGCCAGCTTCAGCCATCCCCAGATCGAGCTCGGGCCGCCCCAGCCCCACGGCAACAAGCTGCGGACCGGTCATCTGCACGGCAATCGCTTCACGCTGGTGATCCGAGAGCTCGCCGTCACGCCGCGGCAAGCCGCCGCGCGGGCGCAGACGGTGCTCGACGCCCTGGTCGCCGACGGAGGCCTGGCCAACTTCTATGGCCCCCAGCGGTTCGGACGCGAGGGCCACCAGCTCGACCGCGGCCTCGTGGCCCTGCGCGCCGGTCGACCCGGACGACGCGGCAACTTGGTGGTCAGCGCAGGGCAGTCGGCCCTGTTCAACCTCACCGCGCTGCTCCGCCGTGACCGCGGCCAGTGGCGCACCGTGCTGGCCGGAGACCTGCTGCGGAAGGTCGCTACGGGTGGGATGTTCGAGTGCACCGACCCGGTCGAAGATCAGGCGCGGTTCGATGCGGGCGAGCTACGAATGACGGGGCCGATGTTCGGCTCGCGAATGCGCGGACCCTCCGAGGGCACGCCGAGCGCGGCCCTCGAGGCCGAGGCCCTCGCGCTTGCAGGTGTGGAGCCCTCGGCCCTGGCCGGGCTCGGACGCAAGGCCGCTGGCACCCGAAGACCGCTCACCCTTCCGGTCGAGCAGTGGCAGGCCGAGCCCGCCCCCGCGGTCCCGGAGGCCCAGCTCGGGCCCGGGCTGTGCGTTCGCTTCATGCTGCCCGCGGGGAGCTACGCCACCCAGCTGTGTCGCGAGGTGATGGGTGACGATCAGCAACCGGCCAATATCGATCCCGACTGACGGCTCAGCCCGTGTTCGCGGGCAGCGTCACCGTCGACGAGTTGGCCGGGCGCGGCGGTGCCTGCCGACACCGCTCGATGCGTTGCTCGAGCTCGGCCACCGCCCGTCGTAGTTGCTCGTCGGTGCGAGTGCACTGCAAGTCGTCGGCGATCCACGTCACCGCCTCGTCGAGTGCGGCAAAGGTTCGCAGCGACCGGGCGCGTGCGCTCATGGAGATCGAGCGGAGCAAGCCGCTGCGGATCCATCGCTGCAGGCCCGCCCCACTCATGGAGATCGCGAGGGCTCGGACCCGAGGGCTGACCGCGTCCAGCTGCGCTGCGATCGTCCGCGCGGTCGCACGTGTCATCCGGGTCGGCGCCTCGGGTTGCGTCACCAACAACACGGCCACCCCGTCGGTATCCGATCGATCGCAGGCACGAACACTGGCGATCAGCGCTTCGACCATCGCCGGGGTCACCGCCCCCGCCCACACCTGCACGACGACGTCACCACACATGCCCGTCGCATGGTCGCGATCGATCGAGTCCAAGAGGATCGATGTCGGCACCACCGCTGCCTCGTTCATCTTCATTGTCGGCCCCCGTCCTACCTGACGTCGGTTACCCGTCGGCACTTCCATCCCCTCCGTGGAAGTGCCCTGCCTCGGCGTGTTCAATTCACCAGGCAGACGTAACGAAACGTACGGTTACAGAGTGCGTTGGAAATCCAACTGGGCACGCGCTCGGTCCACATCGAGTCATGGGGGTTCCCTTGGTACCCAGACGGGCCACGATCGTAGGCGCCGGTGCGGCAGGCCCAGACCCCGTTGTCGGTCGTATGAACGAGACAGGGTTGCCCGCCGCGTCCCGCGCTGCACCCGGCTTCATCGTCTGCAATGTCTGTCTTCACAGATGTGCGCCACAGCACGGATCCCCCGGCCCTTGCCGGGAGCGGCCGTGGCCACCGTCTGGCCTCCAACGCCCCGGATGCGTGCGAGCCCCTCCACGGCATCTTTGGGGGCCAGCCCTGGCCGCATTACACGGTTTCCGCTACCTTTTCGCGCGCCTCGTACGATGAGTCTGACTCAAGAGTTTCTGAAGTTTTCGCTCCTTGGAGCGGAGTGGGTGCTGTGGCTGCTCGTCGTGCTCAGCGTGCTCAGCGTCTATGTGATGATCGAGCGCGCGATGTTCTTCCGGCAAATCTCCGGCGCCGATGCGGAGATTCGTCGAAAGCTCATCTCGAGCCTGACCGACGGAGACCTCGACGCGGCGTCGAGCTGCGTGAAGAACGCCGCAGGTCCAGGCGGACGCATGGTCCGCGAGATGCTGCACCACGCCGACCGTGGATCGGCGGCGATCGATGCCGCCATGAATGCGGTACGGCCCGAGGAGCGCGTCCGGATGGGACGCAACCTCAGCTTCCTGGGCACGCTGGGCGCCAACGCTCCGTTCATCGGATTGTTCGGCACCGTGCTCGGCATCATCAAGGCCTTCAAGGACCTCGCCGAGACGGGGCTTCAGCCCGGCGGCGAGACCTCCGCTGGCGTCATGGCCGGCATCTCGGAAGCCTTGGTCGCCACTGCCGTGGGTCTGCTCGTCGCCATCCCGGCGGTGGTCGCCTACAACATCTTCCAGCGCCGCGTGAAGCGGACGCTCGGCGAGGCCGAGAGCCTGGCCAACACCGCCCGCTCCTATATCGCGGGAACGCTCGAGGAGAAGTAGCGCGTGGCCGGTGGCGGTGACTTCGACGACGAGGGCGAGATCACCGGGATCAACGTGACCCCGCTGGTCGACGTGACCCTGGTGTTGCTCATCATCTTCATGGTGACCACCTCGATCATCAACAACCCGGAAGGGCTGCGGGTCGACAAGCCCGAGGCGGCAACCGGGCAGACGGTCGACCGCGCGAGCATCTTGTTGGTGTGCCGCAAGGACGGCACGACCGCCGTCGACGACGTCGAGGTCACGACCGACGCGCAGATCAAAAATGCGATCACCGACAAGCTCGCGACCGACCGCGATCTGCAGGGCATCGTCCAGTGTGACACCAAGGCCGAGGTCGGACGCATGGTCCACCTCATCGACTTGCTCCGCGATTCGGGCGTCAAGAAGTACGCCATCGCAACCGAGCAACCGCCCAAGGAAGCCGGGGGGTGAGCCGCCCCCCCTACACGCGAGACGACGACGGGCCGAGGCTCGATGCCTTGTTCCTGTTCGTGGCCTCAGCGGTCTTCCACGTGGCGCTGTTCTATACGCTCCACGAGATGCCGGAGCCGGAGTCTGAAAATCGCCTGATCCTCTATGAGGTGGCGATCGAGGAGCCCGAGCCCGAGGAGCCCGAGCCCGAGGAGCCCGAGCCCGAAGAGGAAGAACCGGAGGAAGAGGAACCCGAGGAGGAGCTGCCCGAAGAGGAGCCGCCCCCCGAGGAGGAAGAGCCTCCGCCACCGCCTCCGGACAAGAAGCCGCCGAAGAAGCAGCCCAAGCAGCCGCCTCCTTCGGATGACCTCCCGCCGCCGCCGCCGATCCGACTTCCCGACAGCCAGCTGGTCGCCCCCGGCACCGGCGTGGGCGTGGCGGCCCAAGCCGGCCAGACGACCTCACCCGGGCGCAGCACGGGCAAGCCCGACAAGGGCAAGCCGCGCGGCAAGCCCGGCGGCACGGGCAACGGTACCGGAGGCATAGGGACCGCACCCACCGGTCCCAAGTGGGCGCCCAAGAGCGACATCTTCATCAAGAAGATGCCCTGCCCAAGAAGCGACCGCCCAAGGTGCAGTGCCCCGCCAGCCGCGACCGTGGTGTGTTCGGCACGGTGGTCCTCAGCCTCGATGTTCGTCGCAACGGCACCATCCGCAAGGCCAAGGTCATCCGCGGCATCGGATCGGGATGCGACAAGATCGCCAAGAACGCGGTCAGGAAGATGACGCTGAGCCCCGCCGTCGGCACCGACGGCAGGAAGGTCGACTACGCCGGCCTTCGCTACGAGTACGTGTTCGATCCGCCCTCCTGAGCGCCGCAGGGCACCGGGGCGCGGCTGGAGTCCGCAATGGCGAGATCGACGACCCGATGGCAGTGGCTTGGATTGCTGGCCTCATTGGTCCTCGGCGATGGATGCCGCAGCCGGTCCCCGACCAGCCTGCCTGCGACCCCGACCACGGCGGCGGCCACGACCGACGCACGCCTGACGCCCGGGACCACCCCGTTGACGCCGCCGCCAGTGTCGGCCGAGCCCACCGGGTCTGCGCCCCCACGCGAACCCGATGGCGAGGAGGCTTCCTCGGCGCCGCCCACCCTGCCGCCGATGCAGCAGGTGGTCCCGCTGCCGTCGCCATTCCCCGAGAGCGCGCTGGTCGTGACTCCACTGGTCCACCAAAGCCCAGTGGTGTTGTTCCCCGAAGAGAGCCTGGCCATACGCCGACGCGTCGCCAAGCAGCTGCGGGCGCACGGGTGGCGAGTGGCGGATGTCGCCAAGATCGAGGCCATCGAGGCCGCCGCTGCCCGCAAGACGCTCGTGCTCGAGGACGGCCAGACCTGTCGTGCACCACTGCGGCCGGACGAAGTGCATACGCGATACTTCGCCCGCTCGCCCCGCGCGGACGCCATCGCCACGTGCCTGGACGGCTGCGAACTCCATGTGAACATCGCCGATCCCAAGGACGAGGACGTCTCCGACACGTTCGTGGGGGGACGGGTCCGCGCCCCCCACGATCCACGCTCCTGGGCACGGGTTCGTCTTCGCAGTCCACGGCTCGGCGTGATGGGTGGTGTCGTCGGCGGGGTGGTCATGTCGTCCCACCCACCTCCGATCATGTTCCAGGATCTGGTGCCCATCGGGCCATGGGACTCACCACCCCAGGGCCCACCACGGGGCCTCCCCGCCAGCCTCTCGAGCTGTGCACACCCGGACCCCTCCATCGGATTGGACTGGGATCTCCGTCTCGCGGTCGCCTCCGATGGTGCGGTGTCGCGCTGCACCGCGTCGAGCTCCCACACCCAAGCGCGACCGCGGGATGGCGCATGCCTGTGCCGTCACCTCGAGACCCTGCGCTTCGAAGCGGGCAAACCCGGGCGGAGGCTACGGACCGGTGCCATCGACGATCGAACGCTCGGGCCCGACCACGACGCCATCGTGCTGCGCCAACCAGGTACCGAGCCGTGGGTCACCCGTGTCCAACAGGCCATGCCCCTGTCCCACTGCATCCGCACCGTGGGGGCAACGCCTCCCCTCGACGCCGTCGCGGCGCTGTGGCTGGCTCCCGACGGTACGGTGGAAGACGTGCAGCTTCAGGGTGACATCTCCACCCTGCCCGCCATGAAGTTCGCCGCGTGCCTGACCGGGCGGCTCCGCACAATCGCACTGCCCTGCCGTCCGCCGGGCGTCGACGTGCTGCAGCTAGGCATCCAGCTCCCATCGCGCGACCGATGAGCCGTCGCGATGCCATGCGACGGCGGCCGCATGCGGGCCAGCCTACCCCGCGTCGGCCTCTTCGACGTCCGAGCTGTTGGCAGCGGCAGCATCCGCTGCCGCGGTCGGATCGAAGTCGGCCAGCTCGGTGCTGATGGCCTCCAAGAACCGCCGCTTCTCGTGGAACGGCATGAACGCGCTCTTGAACCCGTTGAGCACCACCTGCTTGATGTCATCGAGGGAAAACTGCATCCGCGTGTGCATCAGATGCATCTCCTGCGAGACGGTCGTGTCCGTGATGAGGCGGTTGTCGGTGTTGACCGTCACGCGCGACCCGAGATTGAAGTACAGGCGCATCGGATGGCTGTCGAGACTGGCCACCGCACCGGTCTGCACGTTGGACGAAGGACAACACTCGAGCGGGATGCGGTGATCGACGACGTAGTGCAGCAGATCCCCGTCCTCGCGCAGCCGACAGCCGTGACCAATGCGATGGGCCCCGCAGATGTGCAGCGCCTGCGCGATCGACGGGGGCCCGTAGGCCTCTCCCGCGTGGATCGTCACGTTGATGTTGTTTTGGCGGACCAGCTGGAACGCATCCTGGTGCTCCTTGGCAGGGTGGTCGTCCTCGGCGCCCGCCAGGTCGAAGCCCACGACGCCCCGATTTTTGTAGGCCACGACCAGCTCGGCCATCTCCAGCGAAGAGGCCGGCGAGATGTTGCGGATCCCGCACACGATGATGCGGCTGACCACGCCATGGTCGACCTCGGCGTCATGTAAACCCTTGAGCACGGTCTCCACCACCGCCGTCAGCCGGAGGCCCTGGCGCGTGTGGAGCATGGGTGCGTACCGCACCTCCATGTACCGCACGTTCTCTCGCGCGGCGTCGTGCGCCAGCTCGTAGGCGGCCCTGTACAGCGCTTCACGGGTCTGCAGCACCTCGAGCGTCACGTCGAACGCCTCGAGGTAGCGCACCAAGCTTCCCGTGTTCTCGCCGATGTGCATCGCAGCCCGGAGGCCGGCCACATCGTCGGCGGGCAGCTCGATCCCTTGAATCCGGGCCAAGTCCAGCACCGTCTCGAGCCGCATCGATCCATCGAGGTGAACGTGGAGATCGGTCTTGGGCAGGCGCTGGAAGACCGATAGCGGCAGGGCTTGCATGCGAACTTGTAGCCCCCTCGAAGGCGGCGCGCCAGCCGTTTTGCTGTCGAGCACGCCCTACGCGGTCACGGGATGGTGCCGATGGGGCAAACCGCAGCGCGGCGAGGGCCGCCAAAAGCGCGGCTCCTTGTCCTGTGATCCCAGTGGTCTTGGGCCCAGCGCTTGCCATAGACTGACAGCCCGCCTCGCGGTCATTGCCCCGTGTTCGAGCCGGTCTTCGACGGTCGCCCCAACCGCCGCACGCCCCCGAGGTTGTGCGCATGGGCGTCGTTGACCCTGCTGTCGACCGCGCTCGCTGGCGGTGGCTGCATTGGCGAGGCGCTGCCCTGTGCGCTGCAGCTCAATCCGGGAGACCTGGTCATCACCGAAGTCCGCGGTCCACAGGACTCGACCGACGCCGACGGCAACCTTCTGGGCAATACCCGCGGCGAGTGGTTCGAGCTCCACAACACCACCGACGACACCATCGATCTGGCCGGCCTGCGGATGGAGATGATCAACCTGCGGGGCAGCCAGCAGGTCACCGTGTTGGTGCGTCAGTCGGTCCCGCTCGAGGCGGGAGGCTACGCGGTGCTCGGCAGCCTTCCCGCACAGAACTCTCCACCCGAGGTCGACTACAGCTTCAACGGCGACTTCCAGGTCACCAGCACCATCGACGCCACGGGCGGCACAATCATCCTGCCCCCGGGCGAGGACGATGACCCTCGGACGTTGTTCTCCAATGCCCGGGTCGAGCTGTTCGCATGCGAGCAGCGCATCGACTCGTTGGTCTACGCCGAGCTCCCACGCCTGGGGACCTACAGCTTCGATGGTGCTCGGGACCCCGACGCCGATGCCAACGACGACCCCATGGCGTGGTGTGACAACGACACCCCGGCCGAACCGTCGCAAGACGAGACCGAGTCGGGCGGTATGCCAGACGACAGCACCACGGGCGACGAGCCCATGGCGAGCGAGCTGGGGCTGCCCGGATCGCCCGGAGAGGCAAACCCTCCGTGTCCGTGACCGTCTCGCGCCTGGTCTTGGCAACCGCAGCGGCGGCGCTGGGCTTCGCCTGTGCGCCCCAGTCCGCCGCCCGCTACGACCGGCAGCAGCTGGCCGCGCGGCTGGCCGATGCTCAGGTCGGCCCCGGTCTGGTCGTGGGTGAGTTCGTGCTCGCCAGCCCCGCCGTGGTCGACGGCGACACGATCAAGGTGGTCGGCGTCGAGGGCACCTTGCGACTGCTCGGCATCGACACCGAGGAGACGTTCAAGAGCGACAAGGATCGCCGTGCCTACGATGAGGGCTTCGACGTCTACCTCGCCAAGAAGCAGGAGGGGCACAGCCGCCCCATCAAGGCCGCAACGCCGCTGGGCATGGACGCCAAGCACTGGGCCGAGGAGTTCTTCGACGGTGTTCGCGTCGTGCGACTCGAACGCGACCATCCCCGCGAGCTCCGCGGACGCTACGGCCGCCTGCTGACCTACGTGATGGTCGAAAAGCAGGGCCGCACGCTCAACTACAACGTCGAGTGCGTGCGCGCGGGGATGAGCCCCTACTTCTCCAAGTACGGCTACTCGCGGCGGTTCCACGACGACTTCGTGCGGGCCCAAGACGAAGCTCGCGCGGCACGACGCGGCATCTGGGATCCCAAGCTCGAGCACTATCCCGACTACGACGTCCGCTTGCGCTGGTGGGATGCACGGGCCGACGTGATCCAGCAGTTCGAGCAAGAGGCCAACGGGCGCGACAACTGGGTGATGCTCACCAACTGGGACTCGCTGGGCCGCCTCGAGGGCCTCGAGGGCCAAGAGGTCGTGGTGCTCGCCACCATCGGCGACATCAAGCCACGCGAGGGCAAGGGCCCGGCCCGGGTGATGCTGTCCCGGCGGATGTTCAGCGACTTTCCGCTGATCTTCTTCGACGATGAGGTCCTCGAGCGCTCGGGCGTCGAGCAAGCCAAGGGCGAGTTCGTGCGGGTGCAGGGCACCGTCACCCGCTACGAGTTCCGACAGCGCCGCAAGCGAAACAAGCCCAACCATCCACCGCCGTCGCAGCTGCAGATGCAGATCAAGCGAGCCGAGCAGATTTCGTTCGTCGACACACGCCCCAGTCGGATTGCGGCCGGCTATGCGCCGATCATGCCCGAGGACGAGACCCCGCCGGTCGAGCCTCCCGTGCCCGAGCCGTCGGACGACGAGCCCGCCGCGCCGCAGGCCGAGCCCGAGACCTCCGACCCCGCGGCAGCCGACCCCGATCGCCCTCCCCCGCCGCCGACGACCGAAGAGCCGGTCCCCGCTCCGCCACCTCCCCCGCCCGACGCCGACGGACCCGCCACGTCCCAGACGCCCGCCAAGACCCAACCTCCCACCGAGCCCAAGGCCCGGAACGCACCGTAGCCCCCGCCGCGAGGAACGCCATGTCGACCCGCACACCCCTTGTCGTCCTGCCCTGGCTCGCCGTTCCCGGCCTGCTGCTTGCTGCCTGCGGCAGTCCAGACACCGGCCGCCCCCCGGGCGCCTGTGAGTCGGGCTTGTTGGCGGGCGACCTGGTCATCAGCGAGGTCATGGTCGATCCCGCGGGGGCCGATGCGGGCCGGGAGTGGTTCGAGATCTACAACGCCACTCCCAACGAGCTGAGCCTGTCCGGGGTGCTGCTGCTCCACAGCCGCGAAGACGGGACCGACGCCAAGGTCCACGAGATCGGCCGCGCCTGGATGCTGCCCTCCGACGACTACGGGGTCGCAGGCGAGCTGGTCGATGACGAAGACGTCCTCGCCGCCCTGCCCTACATCGACTACGGCTACGGCGACGAGCTCGGGAGCATGCGCAACGCGGCGGGTCGGCTGGTGGTGTCGTGCGGCGACCAGATCATCGACGAGGCGCTGTACTTCGAGCCCACCCAGGGTGCCTCGCGCAGCTTCACGGGCGACCGCGCCCCCCAGGCCGCCGACAACGACGACTTGGCGCTGTGGTGCGACTCCACCAGCGAGCTCGACTCCGAGTCGTTCGGCACCCCGGGCGCGGTCAACGACATCTGCATCGGCACGGGCGGCCCGTTGTCGTGCCTCGAGGGGGGTCAGGTTCGCGAGGCCCGGGCTCCGGTGGTGGGTGATGTGGTGATCACCGAGGTGCTCGCCAATCCCGAGGCCAGCGAGGAGACCGACGGCGAGTGGTTCGAGGTCTACATCGGCGCCGACATCGATCTCAATGGGCTCGCCGTCGGCACCGATCCCACGGGGCTCGAGGCCGACCCCGTCGCCAGCAACGACTGCATGCCCGTCGCCGCCGGGACCCGGCTGGTGTTCGCCCGCGAGATGGACACCGCGCTCAACGGCGGCCTGCCCGTCGTCGACCAGCAGTTCGGGTTCTCGCTGCGCAACTCCGACGGACAGCTGGTGCTCAGCTACGCGGGCGAGGTGCTCGACGAGTTCGCCTGGGACAGCACCCCTGCGGGCGCAACCCTCAACCTCGACCCGGACTTTCGCACCCCCGAGGACAACGACGACCCCCGCTATGTCTGCCCGGCCACGACCCCCTACGGGGCCGGAGATCTGGGCAGCCCGGGGGAGGCCAACGAGCAGTGCCCCGTGCCTCCCCCCGAGGGCCAATGCCTCGACGGCGACACGTTCCGCGACGCCGTGCTGCCCCAGCCGGGCGACCTGGTCGTGACCGAGCTGCTGCCCAACCCCGACGCGGTGGGCGACACGGAGGGCGAGTGGTTCGAGATCCGCGCCGAGTCGGCATTCGACCTCAACGGCTTGCTGATGGGGCGCGAGGAGGGCGTGGGTGATGTCCGGATCGAGACCGAGTCTTGCCTGCCCATCGCGGCGGGCAGCTACGCGGTCTTTGCCCGCGATGCCGATCCCACCGTCAACGGCAACCTGCCCCTGGTCGATGCCGTGTTCGATTTTTCGCTGATCAACAGCGACGGACTGCTGTGGATCGGAACCGACGAGGCCACCCTCGACGTGGTGACCTGGAGTTCGTCCAGCGGGGGCGCCAGCCTCAGCCTCGACCCCGCTGCCACCAACCCCGACGACAACGACGACGAGGCCA
>JAHZJA010000553.1 GCA_022601155.1 Deltaproteobacteria bacterium
CCGCCCGTCGAGCGTCGTTGCGGGGTGCACCGCTTTGGCTTGGCTACGACGTTCGGGCTGCGTTTCGCCGACCCCCTCTTCGACCGCGACCTCACCGGGGACCGGACCGCCTCTCACCGTGTCGCAGCGGCAGGACGTCACGTCGTTGGTCCAGACGAGCTCACGGGCTCGGCGAGCCACGCAGCCGCCCAGCTGTCCCACACCACCGTCGGCCTCGTGGATGACCACGACCAGCTCGACGTCGCGAGGGCCGACGGGGGTCGTCCCAACAGCGGGGTGCACCCCCGTGGCGAAGACCTCGGGCGTGGCGACATCGATCCACGAGGTGCCCCGTTCTCGCACCGCGGTCACCGAGCCGACGCCCTTCGAGATGCCGACCCTCGGCCACGTCTCGACGGACGGCCCCCTGCTGCCCTGTGCCCGACGCTCTGGTCGCGACACATGCCCCTTGCGGAGTTCGGCGCCCCGGCAGCCCATGGCCCGCGCCGGCTCCAGCCGTAGATGGGCACGCACTCCCTGGGGGTGGAGACCCAGGCCGCCTTGGCGTCAGCGTCCTCGGCGGTGGAGCCAACGCTCGACCTCGCGGGCGCGCTCCTCGAATGGCTCCCCCGCTCGTCGGTAGACCCGTACCGCGACCTGCGCGAGATCGTTGGCCGCGGCCCGGTCGCGTTCGGGTCCATCGAGACTCCACAAGATGCGTGCGAGCAGGTACCCGCGCCGACCCATCTCCTCCGGGGCATCGTCTTCGTACCCCCCCTCGATCCACGCTGCCTCGGCGAAGTCGAGGGCCTCGTGTCCGCGGTCGAGCGCCAACAGACACTCCGCGAGCTGAGCCTGACCGGTTCGTGCACTGCCGCTGCCGGGCCTCAGACCGGCCAAGCCTGCACGAGCCTCCTGCTCCGCTTCCTCGCGCTTGCCATGCTGACCGAGCACACGGGCGAGGTTGACCCGAAACCACGCGATGTGTTCCTCGTCGGCGGCTTCTCGTGGGTCGAGACCGGCCATCGCGGCACGGAGTTCGTGCTCCGCTTCCTCGTACCGACCTTGATCGATCAGCACCGCACCCAGGCGCCCACGCGTGAGCCAAGCGTTGAAGTGGTCGGGGCCGTACTCCTGCCTCCAAATCTCCAGTGCGACTCGAAGCTCCGCGGCCGCCTCCTCCAGCCGTTGCTGAGCGTGCAGCGTCTGGCCCAGATACGAGTGGGTCCACGCGATGTTCGGGTGTGTGGGGCCGAGGGCTTGGACCAGTATGGGGAGTGCCTGTCGATACTCGGCTTCGGCGGCCTCCAGCTTGCCCTGATTGGCGAGCGTCAGGCCGAGGGCGCGTCGAGCGTCTCCCACGCGGTGATGGTCGGGGCCCAACGCCTCGGGCAGCACCTCGAGTACCGCCCGATACTCGGTCTCCGCGCGCAGATACTCCTGGCGACTGAGCATGGTGGCTGCGAGATTGACCCTCGACTCGATCACGTCCGTATGACTGGGACTAAACGTCGCCAGTCGTGCCGCGAGAGCCTTGGCATGATGGTGCTCAGCCTGCTCGGGGTCGCCCCGCGAGATCGCCAGGTTACCCAGAGCGTTCCGGGTTCTAGCGATCTGGGGATGGTTCGGGGCCAGGGCATCGCGCTGCGCGGCCAGGGCGGCCCGCAGCTCGGTGTCCGCGTCGTCGTATCGGCCCAGACGGATCAGGTTCATCCCCACGTTGGCGCCGATGCTCGCGGTCGCGGGGTGATCGGGCCCCTGCACCTCGCGGCGAATCTCCAGTACCGCCTGGCTCTCGGCCAGCGCAGCCTCGTACTTGCCCCGACGCGCCAGGACATTCCCCAGCGAGTGTCGTATTCGCGCGATGTCCAGCGGACTGGGTTCCGACACGCTCATCTGCAGTGCGAGTGCCTCGCGAAGCTCGGCCTCGGCTCGCTCGTACTCGCCCGGCACCAGGAGCACACTCGCGATGACCCTCCGCGCGCGTGCCTCCTCGACCGCATCCCCCACGGTCGCCCCCAGCACGATCGGTCGAAGGGCCAACGCATCTGGCACTCGCTGCTGCCCCACCCCCACAGACAGCATCAGACTTCTCGATGCGCGGGACTGCAGCCTCTGATCTCCGACCCGCGTGGCCTTCTCCAATGCCGCCAGCAGCACCTGTGTGGCCTCGTCATACCGCCCTAGAGACGACAAGACCTTCCCCTTCGTGACCGACAGCTCGGCCCAGATCGGCTCGTAGTCCACGCCTTCGAGGACGTCGGTCGCCGTCGCGACGGCCCCGAGCGCAGCCTCGTATCGCCCCGCCACCCGTAGCGTGTTGGCACTTGCGATGGCCTCTCGTGCGGTCGCCACCACGGCCTCGTCCCGGGGCAGCGGTGGCGACTCTGCGCCGGCTTCCAGCGCTTCGAGATCCCCACACTGCGACAGCGGACGCAGATCTGCGACCAGTCGATCGCCGTGACTGACCACCACCTCGTCGGCCGCGGCCAGGGTGTCGACCGTCGCCCGAAGTTCTTGCGCGGCGCGAGCCATGCATCGCATGCGAAGGTCCAACACTCGATCCGATTGCTCGCCGCGCTCGGCCGTCGCCTCGCAAGCCTCGGTGTGGGCGGCCTGCCACGCATCCGCGTAGTCGTCCAGACCGTCCAGTGCTCTCCTATACACTTGATGGGCGTAAGGCCGATTGATGCCCAACACCGCAGACTCGACCTCGGCTCTACGGGCCTCGTCCCAGACCCCGGCCAGGTGTCGTTCGGCCCCCGAACACCTCTGAGCTCGGGTCTGAGTCCACTGCTGGATCGTCCCTCCACCCAGGGCCACCACCCCCAGCCCCGCCAGACCGAGCAGCCACCGATTGCGACGACGCGCGGGGTCCCCGGCGAGCCGAAGGAGCAGCGATTCCATCGAGGGCCACCGCCCCTCCGCGGCCGGTGCGAGCCCGCGCCGCAGGGCCTCGACGATTGTCCGTGGCACCGGCGGAGCCGACGCTGGCCACGCGGGAGCACCCGCGAGCTTGGACTCCACCAGAGTGTCGAAGTCATCACCCACGAACGGACACTCGCCGGTCAGTCCCTCCCACAACGCAACACAGAAGCTGTACTGGTCGGTGCGTGCGTCGAGCACCTCGCCCAACAGCTGCTCGGGTGCCATGTAGGCCGGCGTTCCCATCACCGTGTTGGTCTGGGTCAGCCGGGAGGACACCGATGACATCGACACAGCCGAGTCGGCGAGGTCGTCGGACTCGTCTGCGTCCCGCGGCTCCGCCAGCCTGGCGAGACCGAAGTCGAGGACCTTCACTGCCCCCTGGTCATCGCGCATGATGTTGGCGGGCTTGAGGTCGCGGTGGATGAGGCCAGCGTGGTGCGCCGCAACCACCCCTCGCCCCGCGTGCAGGAACGTCTCCACGATCTGACTCCACTCGGGCGAGGTCTTCAGCCACGCACGCACGCTCTGGCCGCGGATGAACTCCATCGCCAAGAAGACCTCCCCGTCGCTCTCGCCCACCTCGTGGACCGTGACGACATTGGGGTGAGACAGACGAGCCATCGCTTGGGCCTCGCGCAGGAAGCGAAGGCGGATCGTCTCGTCGACCACCATCTGCGGGAGCAGCAGCTTGATCGCCACCTTGCGGTCGAGCTGCTCGTCGTAGGCCGCGTGAACCCTGCCCATACCGCCGCTGCCGATCGACTCGAGCAGAACATACCGGCCGATGCGGGCTGGGGCGGACTGCTCGTCGAACAGACGCTCGCGCACTCTGGCCTCGATGGACCGCAGGGTCTCCCCCTGCGCAGGGGTGGATGGGCGACCACGAGGGCCCACATCGACCGTCTTGGCGCTCGAGCGCGCGCCCGTCGGGTGTGCAGGATCGGGCGTCGGCGCGCCGCTGTCGGCAGGCGAGCTGTCGCGCCGCACCTCGCGATCGTTCACCGGGAGCCCCCTGGTCGCACCGTGAGCATCTCCACCACTCCTCCCAAGCGTATATCGAAGCGGGACCCAGCAGAACCGTGACGACCGAGGGTACCCATCCGAGCAACGCATCGCGTACGCCCAGCGCCAAGCGGGCCGCGGTGGGCGCGGTACCGCCCGGATCGTTCGAGCTCGGGCCCGGCGAGGCGAGGGAGGCCGCTCCACGGCGGTTCACCACCAGTCCCAACGCCAACGACCCCGCCAATCTCGTGTACGCCGCAATAGGCCGGGGTCGACGGGTCCCACAGGACACCGCAACCACAGCAACTCGGCCGGCGTCTGGGTTTGGGTGATTGCCGGTGAAGGCTGCATCCAGTGCGGCAGTGGTGGCGACGGCCGAGGACAGCTCCACACGGGTCCG
The DNA here is from genome assembly GCA_022601155.1 of Deltaproteobacteria bacterium. GTDB lineage: Bacteria > Myxococcota_A > Polyangia > Nannocystales > Nannocystaceae > Paraliomyxa. The sequence goes on from JAHZJA010000553.1 coordinate 4,310, forward strand.
ATCACCATTTATCGGCGATGAGCCCCGTCTACGGGGGCAGGTCGCTCGTTGGTCGCCAGAGGCACGGCAAGGTCCGCTAGGCTTGGGCGTGGTTCCCGACGACGCCCAGGACATCCACGCGTTCTTGGAGTTGTGTCGCGACTTCCCCACGCTGGAGTGGAGTCGCAGGCAAGGCGCAACGCCAGCGCAGATCGACAGGCTCCGGCAGCTGGTAGGACATCCGCTGCCCAGGCTCTACGAGGGATTCCTCGAGCAGATGGGCGAACACTCGCCCATACCCATCGGCCGCGACGGCAGCTCGCGCGTCCGTGATCTCATCGCTCTTTACCAAGACGACAACGAGCAGTACCCGCCCCACGTGGTCGTCATCACCGTACCCAGCATCGATCCGGCGACAGTGTTGGTGTACGGGTCTACCGATGCCCCATTCGTAGCGACATCCGACGGAGACGACGTCGACCCGATGCTCTCGCCGACGTTTGCCCACCACCTGTACCGCCTCCCATGGACGATGGCGCACTGGCCGGACAACACCCAGCTGTCCTTTGGCGATCACGAGGCAACAGCCGTTGCCGCGCGGGCAACCGAGGAGGGGTTCGAACACCTCTGGTTCAGCGGGGGGCGCGAGCTTTGCCTCGAGAGAGGCCCCGTCAAGCTCTTGGTGACCCAACGTGGCTCGACCGCCCACGCCGTACTGATGTCGCCCACCCCGTCGGCCTGCGAGCGCCCCGCACAGTGGCTCAGCCGACTGGACGGCGCGCGGCGGCTCTAGACTTCGCCCAGAGCCCTTTTTGCGCAAATCGACCGGTCGCCGCAATCTCCGACCGCACGTGCCGGACTTCTGCGGCGTGTATCAACTCATCCCCCGCGCCCTCGTTGCTTCCGCCCTTGCTCTGAGCCTGTCCTCATCCGTCGCGGCAGCATCGCCGACCTCGGTATATCTGCTCAACGACAGCTTCGATCAGCCCACGCCCGGCATCGCCTCGGGCGACGCTGCCGACACCCCCGCCGTATGTAGCGGCGCGACCGGGTTGAATTCGGCCTCCCGGTACTGGACGACGTGGAGCAACACCGCGCTGACCCAAGTGAGCTCGTGGATCGCCACCAGCCCCGATGGCAACTACACCTCCAACCTGGTGTTCGCCGGAGGCAGCAACGGGGGCCTGGTGCAGGTCCTGTCGCAGTCGTCGACGCAGTGGGTCGGCGTCACCCAGGACACCCCGACCGACATGAACTCGGCCGGCGTCTGGGTGTGGGTGGTTGCGGGGGAGGTCGGCATTCAGTTCGGCAACGGTGGCGAAGGCGGAGGGCAGTACCACACCAGCCAGACCACGGGCGGGTGGGAGTGGATCGGAGGCTGTGGCCGTGGCGATGGCCTCAATACCCAGGTTGTCATCTACGCTACGGGACCTTCGATCTTCTACGTCGACGACGCGACGGTATCCTACGATCCCGTGTGTGATGCCCCGCTGTGAAGCGCCCACGGCCGCGACTCGATGCTCGATGACCAGCGTCTGGTCACCGGCTCGCCAGCGATGATCCATGAAAGAACGACAGCTCGTGGCCTTCGGGCCCCGAGCGTCGACGCCCCTGCGCAGACCGACCGCCCGTGGCTCTCGGGCCCCGAGCGTCGACGCCCCTGCACTCGCCACACGATCCTCGCTTGACAACTCCCGCCTGGGCGTTCATTTAACTGACTTACCGGTCAGTTAAATGAGACCCCAGCGCGGCAGGCAGAAGATCTTCGACGCAGCCATGGACCTGTTCGAGTCGCAGGGCTACTTCGCCACGACCGTGGAGCAGATCACCACCGAGGCAGGTGTCTCCAAGGGCTTGGTCTACAACTACTTCAGCAGCAAGGAACAACTGCTCGTCGCGTTGCTCGAGCACGCCACCGCAAAGATGGCGTCCGTCGCCGAGCCTCGCAGCACCGACGAGTCACTCGAGGCCTCGGTGGTGAGTCTGGTGGATCGGTTCTTCGACTTCCTTCAGACCCATCGGCGCTTTCTCAAGCTGCAGCTGACGCTGATGCTGATGCCCGAGCTGCGCGAGATCGTCGCCGGGCCCCAGCACGAACGAGCCGAGCTCCTGCTGAGCGTGACCCGTGCGACGTTCGAACGAGCCCGGCTGCCGCACCCCAAGCGGAAAGCGCGGGTGCTGTTGGCCCTGCTGGACGGCGTCGCGCTCCACTATCTGTGTGTGTACGACCCATACCCCCTGGGCGCGATGAGAGCCCACGTCGTCCGGTCTGCATTGGGCATTTGTGAGACGACCCCCGCCCACAACGGCTAGAGCACCATGCGAATACTCAGACTCGAATCGACGGACTCGCTGGCGGAGCTCAAGGAGCAGTATCTGCTGCAGACCACGGCTCCTTTGGACGGGATGTGGCTGTTCGGCTTCGTGCCGATGGCTGCGCACTACGGTTTTCACGACGGCGAGGATCTCATTGGGTTTTGCTGCGTGAACGCGGAGGGCTACCTGCTGCAGTTGTTCTTGTCCGCCTCGCATCGGCACCTGTCGCCGCAGGTGATGGAGCCCTTGCTGCGTCCCGATGGGCCGAGCGGCGAGCTTCACGGTGCGTTCGCCAGCACCGCAGAGCCGCAGTACCTTTCGCTATGTCTCGACCACTTCCCGACGTTCGAGGTCAACGCGCTCATGTACCAGCGCGATCGGCCCCCGGGCGCTTCGGCCCACGAGATCGACGGCGGCATCCCCCCTCTGGTCCCGATCGAGGGCGCACAGATCGCCACCGCCGTGGCGTTCGCCGTGGAGAACATCGGAGCACCCGAAGACTGGCTCGCGGGGTATTACGCCAACCTCATCAGCCGCCGCGAGCTGTTCGGCGTGTGGGCGGAAGATCGACTGATTGCGCTCGGGGAGAACCGAAGGAACGACGGCGCCCAAGTCGACTGCGCCGACCTCGGAGTCGTCGTCGCCCAGTCGGAGCGCGGCAAGGGAATCGCCACCGAGGTCATGCGAAGGCTCGCCATCGCCAATGACGCCAAGGGGCTCCTATCGATCTGCTCGACCGAACGCACGAACATCGCCGCCCAAAAGGCGATCGTGCGGGCCGGGTTCTTCGCCCACAATCGCATCCTTCGGCTGCGGCGAGCGGCAGTGCGAGTTTGACCGCCGTTGCGATGGAGGGCACGCCAGGCCCGGGCTCGCGGTGGTCTCGACGGTGCAGGCCCCGCGAGCACAATCGGGCAGCTGTCCCGGACCGTGGCTGCGACCGTCTGGCGAGGGCCTTGCGCCACGCAGCGAGGTCACCCGCGGGGGCGCACGCAGCCACCCGCACGGCAACCCCTCCTCGCCCCAGCTCCGGGCCTATCGCGGTGCCGTGGCAACGGCGACGGCCATCGGTTGGTCGGGCGTGACCGCGGGCATCGGCGAGCACCAGCCCCGCGCCTGCTGCTTGGCTTGCTGCATCTGGGCCAGGCTGACCAACTTCGCGTCGCTGCGCGCCAGCGCCTTGATCATCGACCGGAGGGCGGGCGTGGTGATCCGGTCGTGCGCGACGTAGATCCCGCCGCGGCGAGCGGCCTTGCGGGCCGACTTGGCGATCCGAGCCGGGTCCATGCGCTGCTCGGGCTCCAGATGCGGACTGGAATCCCCCGTGCCGCCACTCCACATCACGACCTCGAGGCCGAGCCGGTCGACCACGCGCGCAAACGCCTCGCGCTCCTCGTTGGTGCGCCGTCCCATGTACGGAATGCCGCCAGGAGGCCGCATCCACCGCATCGCCAGCGGCCGTGCTTCGGGCGAGTACCCGCGCTCCTCCAGCAGCGCACGATGACGCTCGCGAAGCGCCGGCATGGCCTCCAGCTCGCGCTCGCGCCCGTCCCAGCGGCGCAACGACTCGAACACCCGCGCATCCATCTGCGCAAAGTCGGCCGCATCGCGAGCCATCATCGCCATATCGACGCGAATCTGCGTCAGCTCGAGCTCGGCCACCAGGTAGTCCTCGAGGGTGTCGATGGAGCCCCGATCGCGGGTCATGCCGACGTCATGGCTCCAGCCGTGATTGGCGATGGTGGGCCCCTCGTCCACCA
>JAHZJA010000554.1 GCA_022601155.1 Deltaproteobacteria bacterium
ACTTCACCACGGGGTGACCCTTGATGAAGACGACGCCCACCACATGCTTGTCATCGCCGGACACCAGCACTGCGTGGTCGCCAACCAGCACCCGCACGGACGGTTCGTTGGCGATCTGGCGGAGCTTGACCGCCTCGAGGACGATCGGCTTCCACTTGTCGTCTCCGACCCATGAGGGTTCGCCGCCGGCTTGCGCCTGTTCCGCGGTGAGGTCGAGTACCGCCACGATGCCGTCGTGACGCAGGACGCGCTCAATCTTGTTCATCACCATCTTGAAGACCTGATCCCCCGGCCGAGTGGTTGCGCCGTACGCCGGTGTTCGGCGACCACGCACTCTTTTGTACAAAACCGCACCAGACGCGTCAATCACGCTGCGGGTTCTGCGACGACACCGCCGCGGGATGGCTCCTGGGCGTCGTTCCAGCCACTTTCGTGGCGCTCAACGAGGTTTCACGCCATCCCCCACGGGGGTGTGCAAGCGGCGGGGTCTTCGCATCGCGCGGTCAGCCGATGGGCCGGTTCGTCGATCTCGCGGGATCTGCACCATCGGTGGCCTCCGGTACCGCGATCGATCGGGCGACCAGGACCACCGAGCCAACCAGCCCAGCTGTCGGCTCGGGTGTCGTAAGAACTCCCTGTCGTGCTCCTCCGCGCGTGCCTCGCTGCTTTGCTGTGTGGGGTCCTTGGGTGCAAGGACGACCCGCCGCCACCGCCACCTCCCGTGGCAGACGCCGAGTTGCCGATCCCGCTTCCGCGGACGGTGGCCGACGATCCCACGCACGTCGTCATCCACCACGCGCGGCAGCTGAGCATGGTGGACCTCGCGCAGGTGCGAACCCTCGACCTGGCGATGTCGTCGAGCGACCAGCTCGGCCATCTCGACGAGATCGATCCCGAGTCGGCGTGCACCGAGCTCGACCTCGTGACGCTTGCCCGCAAGACGCCGGCGCTGACCCGACTGCGAATCTCGGGGTGTCAGGGCGCAGTGCATGCTGGGCTCGGAGATTTCGGCGCAACGCTGACCACGCTCGAGCTGGCCGACATGACGCTCGACGGCGTGACGGTGGGCAACCTGTCTCGGCTGACCCGGCTGCGTTCGTTGACGTTGGTTCGAGTGGAGGCGGGTCCCGATCCGCTCGACCCGCTGCGGACGATGCCGCTGGAGCACCTCGTGCTGCGGGACTTGTCCCGGGACAGCGAGCTGGCCCAGATGCTCGACCTGTGGCCTCGCACGCTGACGCATGTGGAGCTGTCGGGTGACTGGGCCGGTCACCAGGCCATGCTGACGCTGGCGCGGGCGCAGAGCGTGCAGGTGCTGGAGCTGCGCAACACTCGGGTGGGGAACTTCTCGCTCAACCAGATCAAGCCCCTGGTGAAGCTTCGCGACGTGACGTTCGAAGGCGGGACGTTCAACGACAACAGCCCGCTGTACTTCCGCGACCTACCGGTGGAGCGGTTTTCGTGCACGTGTCGACGCCTGGGAGACGTGGGGCTGCGCTCGCTCCGACACTCCGAGGGCATCGTCCATCTCGAGCTGCGCGAGACGGCGGTGACCGGCCCGGGGCTCGAGCCCATCACCAAGCTGGCTCACCTCGAGACGCTGATCTTGCTCGACCGCGACTTGGAGACGGTGGGCTTCGGTCACCTGGCGATGCTCTCGAAGCTCCAGCATCTGGAGCTCAGCGGGCCGCTGGAGGATCCGGCGCTCGAAGGACTGGGCACCCTGACCACCCTCCAGACGCTACGCCTCGGCTATCCCACGCTCGACGACAGCGTGGCGCCGCAGCTGCTGCCGCTGACGCAGCTGCGGCGGTTGGATCTGGGGGGCACACGCGTCACCGACGAGGGGCTGGCCGCCTTGGCGGGGCTGACCGAGCTGCGGGCGCTGCATCTGCATCACACGCGGGTGACCAACCGCGGGCTCGGGCACCTGACGGGCCTGCAGCACCTCGAGGAACTCACGCTGCACTCCACCGACGTGGTGGACGAGGGCGTCGTCCACTTGGCGAAATTGCAGCAGCTTCGCTCGCTGCGGCTGGATCGGACGCTGATCACCGACACGGCCATCGACACCCTGCTGCTGCTGCGGTCGCTCCAGCGGCTCAACCTCGCGGACACGGTGGTGACCGCGGCTGGCGTGGACAGGCTGCGGGCCTTGCCCGAGCTCGAGGTGCTCGAGCTGTCCGGAATCCGCGGCTGACCGGCGTTTCGAGAAAAATCGACCTCCGCTGAATCAACGCGGGCCTCGTCGACACTACCCCTGCGGTGAACGACTCAGGGCGTGGTGCGAGAGCGCAGGACTTCGGCCAGATGCCGCAGCCCGTCGACGGTCGACTGCAGCTGCGTCTGCCCATCGGCGAGCCGGCGCAGCTGCTCCTCCAGCTGCTGACGACCGCGCCGCAGGCGGGTGCGTACGGTGGCAGCGGGCACCTCGAGCACCTCGGCGATCTCGGCGGCGGTCATCTGCTCCCAGTAGTACAGCTCGATCGCGATCTGGTAGTCGACGGGGATCCGTCGCATCGCATGCGCGAGGTGCTTGGCTTGCTGGTGGCGAACCACGTGGCCGCTGGGCGTAGTGGCGAGGTCTTCGATGGACGCCTGCGAGAAGTCCGTGACCGCGTGGCGCCGCGCAGTTCGGAAATGAGCGAACAACACGTTGCGGGCGATGCCGAACAAGAACGTGCGGAACGACGAGCGGCCTTCGAATCGTCGGGTCGACTCCGTGCACGCGAGCATCGTTTGCTGCAGCAGGTCGTCGATGTCGTCGCCGACCTTGTTGCGAAAGAAGCCGTACAGGGAGTCGAAGTAGCGGCTTGCGAGCTCACTGCCCGCGTGCTGGTCACCAGCGCGCCACGCCTCGAGCAACTCGGCGTCGGAGGACACGGGCGATGATAACATCGACCGTCGTGGAGGAACGCGACCTCCTGCCCGAACGGGTGCTCGCCGCCACCCGATACGATGTCGACGTCATCGACCGCGACAAGTGTCGCAGTGCGCTGTTCAGCACGTTGTTTGCCGCACCTGCACGCACCGTCTCGATCGACAGGTTCGTCGTCATCGACTCCATCGGGGCCGGAGCGATGGGCCGGGTCTACCGTGCCCACGATCCTCGGCTGGAGCGGGACGTCGCGATCAAGGTGGTGCGGCACGATGCGCTGGGCGCCGATCCTCTCGCCC
>JAHZJA010000555.1 GCA_022601155.1 Deltaproteobacteria bacterium
CCATAACGCGTGTGGAGACTCCGATGGCGGGCTTGCTTGACAAATGACCGAATGACCGAATAGACATAATCAGTCATTTGTTCAGATACTCCTCCCCGAGGCCTCGACATGTCCAACAACACGACTACGGCGCGATCCGGCCGCTTGCGACGGGTACTGACACGGATTGGGCTGGGCCTCCTCGGCCTACTGCTGGTGTTCCTCGGGTGGGTCCGCTGCACCTTTGGCGGGTACGGCGAGCCCTTCGAAGACCGCTCGGGCCCGCCGCAGATCCCCGCCTCACAGGTCGAAGTGGTCGCCACCCTCGACGAACCGCCGGGCAACATCGCCGTGTCGGCGGACGGCCGGGTATTCCTCACCGTCCACCCCGAGTCCCGCCCCGAGACCACCAAGTTCGCGGAGCTCATCGACGGCGAGCTCGAGCCCTATCCCTCGGCCGCGCTCCAGGCGGAGCTGTTCGAGACCGTGCTCGGGGTCGCCATCGACCGCCAGCAGCGGGTGTGGACCATCGACCACGGCAACCACGGCCTCGGCCAGCCCCGACTGCTGGCGTTCGACCTGGCCACCAACACCGAGGTGCACCGCTACGACTTCACGTCCCGGCATGCGGGGGCGGGCTCGTTCTTCAACGACCTGCAGGTCTCCCCCGACGGCCGCTACATCTACATCGCCGACATCAGCGTGTTCGGGCGGCATCCGGCCCTGGTGATCTACGACACCCACGAGCGCATCGCGTGGCGACGGCTCGAGCAGCACGCGTCGGTCCAGGCCGAGCCGTGGCGCATCCGCCATCCCGACAAGGACATGGTGTTCTTTTGGGGGTTGCTCGCGCTCCGTCCCGCCGTCGACTCCATTGCGCTCGACAAGCAGGGGCAGTGGCTCTACTACGGCGCGATGACCCACGGCACTATGTTTCGGGTGCCCGCGGCGATCCTGCACGACCCGTCCATCGATGAGCCGGCCGTCCGCGCCGCCGTCGAGGCGTTCGGGGACAAGCCGCTGTCGGACGGGCTGTCGGTCGACGAGCACGGCACCGTGTACATCACCGACGTCGAGCACCGTGGCATCATGACCCTCGACGCCTCCGGCACCCTGAGCACGCTCATCGCCGACCCCCGGATCCGCTGGGCGGACGGCCTGAGCTTTGGCCCCGACGGCTGGCTGTACGTCTCCGACAGCGCGATTCCAGACATCATGCTGCAGAGCAAGGGGCACATCACCGACGCCGCGCCGTACCATGTGTTTCGGTTCAAACCGGGCCCAATGGGTATTCCAGGGCAATAGGGTCGCGACCGCGACCGCTCGGGACCCGCGGCAGGCACCATAGTAGGGTCGGGTATCGACCGACCGACAAAACCGAACGACCGCCTCGCGCAACGAAAGAGCATGCCGAGCCCACCCACCGTGCTCTGGATGGCCGGTCTGGCCATCTGTCTGTCGTGTCGTAGCCTGGAGCCCACGACCCCCCCGCCAACGACCGCCGACACACCCGTCGTCCGCCCTCCCGCCACGTGGGGGCAGCTGCAGCCGGGGCCGTTCGCGGTCGGGTTCCGCCAGCTCGCGTTCGACGATCCCTCGCGGACCTATCGTCTTCACTCCGAGCCCCACGAGCACCCACGACCGGTGGTCGCCGGGGTTTGGTACCCGGCCGCAGCGCAGACGGGCGATCCGCTGGTGCTCGGCGACTACTTCACGCTCCAGCTCGAGGACCCGGCGCGGGCCGACTTCGCGTCGGTGATCAGCGGATACCTGTACGCAATGATGGTCGAGGAAGCCCTCGGCCAGCTGCCGGGTCTGCTGTCCCCCGACGAGCAGGCGACGCTCGAGCGCGTCTTGGCCACGCCCACGTTCGCACGACGCCGGGCCCACAGCGCGGTATCCACCGCCCCCATGCTCCTGGCGCATCCTGGCCTGGGAGGTGTGTATGCCGACGGCATGGTGCTGTTCGAGTACCTGGCGTCCCGCGGCTGGGTGGTCGTCGCCGGGCTCGTGCAGCAGTCCGACGGCAACTGGCTCAACGTCGGCTGGGATCCCGTCACCAGCGTTCGCGATCTGAAGCTCCTGCGAGAACGAGCTCCGGCTGCGCTGGGGATCGAGCCCACGGGTCTCGCGATGCTCGGCCACAGCTATGGCGCGCAAGCGGCCCTCATCTACACGGCGATGTTCGACGATGTGGATGCGGTCGTCAGCCTCGACTCGACCATGGACGGTCGCGACGCGGCACAGCGGTGGTGGGCCAGCGAAGACAATGCCCCCTGGCTCGACCACGGCTCGGACATCGACGTCCCTGCACTGCTGCTGGCGAGTGCGGGCCGGGGGCGCAACTACTTCGACACTCTGGCCGCCGTGCCCCGCGAGTACATCGCCGTCGAAGGCCTCGAGCACAACGACTTCGAAGGTCTCGGCGGCGTGCTGCGCCCCATGCTCGGTGCATGCCCTCCAACCAACGATTGCGCGCTGCTCCACCAGCGCTATCAAGCCATCGTCACCCTGACGGCGGACTTCCTCGACACCAGCGTGCGGCCCACCGCCTCGGCACCGGCCCAAGATCAGGCCGCAACGCAGGACCTCGCCGCCCTCGGCTTCACCCGAACCCGAGTCCTCGAGCCCGCCACCCGCACCACCCCGCCGGCTCCGTTCCCCGCGCTGGAGCCCACCGAGCCCGACTGCCGCAGCACCGACAGCTGCGCTCCCGACGATCGGATCGTGGCCCATGCCACGGAGTTGCTCGCCCTGGGGCGCATTGCCGAGGCAGAAGCGATGGTCGAGGCGGCGCGAGCACGAGCCCCACAATCACCCGACCTCATGGAGATGCACGCGCAGCTGCTGCTGCAGCAGGGGCGTCATGGTGAAGCCGCCGACGTCTACGAAGACGAGCGGAAGATGCTGGCTGCGTCCAAGGAGCGCTCCGACTACCTCGACTACCGGCAGGACCAAGCCAAGCAGCGGAGCGAACGGGCACGCGCCCTTGCCTCGACCGCGCCGCCCTCAGACCAATAGCCGGTCGCCCGCCCGTCTCGGTCCGGTGGCACGATTGGGTCGCGCCGAGTCATTGTCGCCGAGAGCCGCTTCGAGCGTCTCCACCGACAGGACGGTGTTTCGCCACGGCACGTTCGTACCCCGCCATCGACGAAGGAATCGTCTGGGCAAAGGGAGGCAAACACCTCACCCGGGCGTTTAGGCTTGCAAGGGATCGAACAACGGGCAGGACGACGGGTTCTGCACACCATGCTCGAACGCCGACGGCCGCAGTACGCAACGGTCGCCGACACGCCCTCGTTGGAGGCCCCTGGATATGGTCGCTCTGTACGCCCCCCTGAGTCTGGCCCTCACAGCAATCGCCCACATGGCGCCGTCGGCTGAAGCGGTCATCCATGAACCGCCCGAGGGCGCACGCCTCGACTACGCCGCCCCGCCTCCCCCAAAGGCCAGCGACGAGACGATCGAGCCAGACACTCCGTCCAGTGATGCGGAGGCCGACGATGAGGCCGAAGCACCCGGCGACGGCGAGGCACGCGAGGCGTTCGAGCTCCAGCCACCGTCACCCGAAGGGCGACGAGGCCCCAGCCCGGGCATTCCCGGTCGCAAGCGCCGGACGCCACAGTGGGGCACGCGGTGGTTCAACGTTGCCGTCCACGCCAGCTCCAACTCCGTGGGCGTTGGGCTGGGCGCCCTGCTGTTTCCCACGCCGTACTTGGGCCTCGGGCTCGACGTCGACGAGATCGTGATCTTCGATGTCGCGACGGTGAACCTGTTTCAGATCACCCCAAGGCCGTGGTGTTGGTGCTGCCCTACCGCCGCGTGACCCCGATACTCTCGGGCGGTTTTGGAGGCGCATTCTTCAGCCGACGCCTGGGCGCCTACGGGCGCTGGACGGCCGGCGGCGGCTTGATGTTCGCCATCGGCGAGCGCTTGACGGCCGGCTTTGGGATGGATGTCGAGGGCTTGCTGCCGCGCGATCGGTACGCGCGCAACTTCGAGTGCAGGCTGAGCCAACAGCAGTGTGCGATGGGCCTGGCACCGTGGGTCTCGTTTGGCTTCCGGCTTTGAGGGCAGCGCGACGACTTGCGAACGACGTCTCGACGCACGCACGAACACCGTGGTGACCGGCTCCCGCCTGCCCGGCGGCGCTCGGGAACCCACGCCCAGCGCGCTCGCGGGCACGTGAGCGATGACCGACCCAGGCCTCCGTCGCCGAGGCCGGCTACGGCGCGAAGCCCTGCACGTAGGTAAAGCCGTCGTGTGCCCCCTGCCCGCTCAGCTCCAGCGTGCGCGTATAGGCCAGGGTGGGATCGTAGCGATACACGTTGCCCGACCAGTCGATCGCCCAGTACATGTCCGAGAATGGGTCGTAGGCCAGTCCGCAGTTGTCGACGAAGCCTTCGTCCGAGAGCACCGTCGGTGCCCCCGTCATCCGATCGATGCTGAACATGGTCCCGCTCCCCGCGGCGAGACCCACGATCTGGTCGCGCATGGAATCGTAGGTCAGCCCGTCCGCGGCGATGGCCGGATCACCGATGAGCGTCGCGGCACCAGTCATCGTGTTCATGCTGTAGAAGCCGCTGGGAGACTCTCCGCTGCCAAACAGGGTGTTGGTCGTCGGATCGTGGGTCAGCCCGAACAAGTCCTCGATGCCATGGACACCCACCAGGCTCGCCGCCCCCGTGCCGAGGTCGACCGTGTACAGCGCCTCGATCGGTCGACCGTCCAGCATCCACAACGTCCCGGTGGTCGTGTCGTACGCCACCTCTCCGAAATCGTAGGCCACGCCCAGCGGCCCCACGTCGGAGAACGTCAGCGTCGTCGGATCGAACGCGCGCAGCACGGCGTCGTTGGTGCGGACGGTGAGCAGCACACCGGAGGCGAGCTCACACCCCGTGAAGCTGTACTGGCAGCTGGCGAAGCAGCCAAGATCGCCGGCGCCCAACCCCTGGCTGAGGCAGGTCTCGCCGCCCAAGTCGACGCCGTCGCACATCTCATCACCATCACGCAGGCCGTTGCCACACGTTCCGCAGCCCGCGGTGTCGAAGCCCGAGCAGTCGGGGAGGCATGCAACCTCGCCGCTGTCGAAGCCCTGGCTCACGCACGTCTCGCCCAGCAACGCCAGCCCATCGCACGGCTCACCCTCTTCCACGATCACGTTGCCGCACTCGCCACAGCTGCTGGCGTCGTAGCTGGCGCAGTCGGCCGCACAGGCCAGCACCCCGCTGTCGAATCCTTCCGTCAGGCACGTCGCACCCGCCAGGTCGCTGCCATCGCACAGCTCGTTGCCTTCGATGCTGTCGTTGCCGCAGTCGGCGGCGACACACAGAGATGTGTCCAAGCGCGTACAGTCGGCGGCACAGGCCAGCGTGCCCCGGTCGAAGCCCTCGGTGAGACACGTCGCATCCCCCAGATCGGTGCCATCGCAGGTCTCGTCACCTTCGAGAACATCGTCACCGCACACGACGGGCGGGTCCCCAGTCGTGGAGTCGAGCCCGGGGTTCGAGGTCGTCGTGCCCGAAGTGCTGGTGCTCCCGTCGCTGCCTGGCTGCCCGCCGGTGGTGGGGTCGACAGGCGGGTCCATCGTCGTCCCGCTCGCGGTCGACCCTCCCGGCGTGGGCGCGGGCCCGGTGGTGTCCAAGGACGAGCCGTCGCCACAGCCCCACACCAAGCAAACGCCAATCAAGCCACGCCAAGTTCGCGAAATCATCCCCGACAGTAGCGCGGTGATGGCGGGGTGGGGCACCACTATCGGCCGAATTGGACGGCTCGCTCGACGTCGGAGGGCTCCAGGGCTCCCGCGGTCGAGTCAGGTTCGACAGCAATGACATCAGTGCCGTCTGGCTGAGCCCATGGCCGCTGGTGGTTCACCTGACGAGCGAGGTCCGGAGCGGAAAGCGAAGGCGACGCACACGAGCGGCAGAAACGCCCGGGCCTGTCGCGCTCGAGCTCATCGTGCGGGCCCAGGCTCGAGCCCGCCGAGGGGACTCGACAGGCAATGCAGCGCGGGTGTGGGCCGGGCGTTGCCTCCTCGCAGGGAGGCCGCGCCCGCCCCTCGGGTCACTCTCCGGAGAACGAGACGTCCTCGAACACCATCGTGGGGATGTGCAGGCTGCCGTAGGTCCAGGGGTCGCCCCCCACCTTGCTCAGACGCGAGAACAGATCGAGCAGGTTGCCCGTCACGTTCATCTCGCCCACGGGCGCCCCGATCTTGCCGCCCTCGATGAGATGGCCACGCAGTCCCAACGAGAACTCACCGCTGGTCGCATCGGAGTTGCCGCCGAGCCACGAGGTCACGTACACGCCCTTCCCGGCATCGGCGACCAGGCTGTCGAGGTCGCCCTCGCCCGGTGTCACCACCAGGTTGGAGCTACCGCCGGAGGTTGGGGTCTTGCCCAGCTTGCGTGCGTAGTAGGTGTCGAGGAACAGGTTGCGCAGCGCACCGCCCTCGAACACGGTCATCGGCTTCGCGGCGATGCCTTCACCGTCGAACAGTCGCGAGCCCATCGCCCGCGGCAACAGCGGTTGATCGACCAGGGTCAGGACCTTGGAGATCGCCGCCTTGTCGATCTTGTCGGCCCACAGCGAGCGCCCCTGCTGCACCGACCACCCGCGCGCGGGGGCCATCAGCGAGTACAGCAAGCGCCCCGCCGCCATGCGGTCGACGACCAATGTCGTGGTGATGGTGGGGCCCTTGCGGCTACCGAGGCGGGCCTTCGCCCGGCGCAGCGCCTCGTCACCGATCCACTGGGGGTCGAGCAGATCGCCGCGATGCCTCGCGCCCACGCCCATCCCGCCCTCGGGACGACGATCGCCTTCCCCTTGCAGGGTCACATTGCCGTAGGTCCCGACGAACGTGGACTCATGCGCCCCGGAGAAGCCATTGCTGCTGGCCTGCGCCGAGCCGAAGCGTCCGTCGAACACGGTGCTCGAAGCCGAGATGACGTCGGTCTTGCCGGACATCCGTCCGTCCATCGCATGGCACAGCGCCAGCCGGCCCTCGTTGTCGAGCGAAGCGAGGCCCCCATCGACCGCCTGGAGATCGACCGACGCTCGCCCCTTGTAGAGGGCAGGGTCGGGCAAGGCCCGGTGTGGATCGGGCTCGAGCGCTCCGGTCAGCGCCACCGCTTCGGCCATGAACTCGCGCAGCGGTCCGTCGCGCAGGTCACTGGTGGTGTGATTGAAGTAGCGACCGTCGACGTACAGGTCGACCGACAGGCGCCGCGAGTGGCTGTGCTGCATCTTCTCGAGGGCCCCGTCGCGCACGTGGCACTCGGTGCTCCGTGAGGTCCCCGCCGATGCCCACGCGTGGTCGGCCCCCGCTTTCTTCGCCATCTCCACCGCCGCTGCGGCGCGCTCGGACAGTGCCTTGACGTCGTCGAGCTCAAGCATGGGTGCCTCCTACCGTCATCTTGGAGACGAGCACGGTCGGGAGCCCCTGCGAGACGGGAACGCCTTGGCCATCCTTGCCGCACGTCCAGCCGCCCGTATCGAGCTTGCTGTCGTTGGCGGCCATCGTCACGGCACGCAGCGCCTCGGGGCCATTGCCGATGATGTTGCAGTCACGAATGGGTGCGGTGACCTTGCCGTTCTCGATGAGCCAGCCGTTCTTGATGTAGAACGTAAAGTCGCCCGCACCGATCTGCACCTGGCCGTTGGTGAATGTCTCGGCCACGATGCCCCGCTCGACCGACGCGACGATCTCGTCGCGGGTGTGGGGACCGTCGAGCATCGTGGTGCAGCGCATCCGCGGCAGCGGTACGTGCCGAAACGACTGCCGCCGCCCGGACCCCGTGCTGGCCGAGAGCCCGTAGTGGCGGGCGCTGATGCGGTCGTGGAGATAGCTGGCCAGGACTCCGTGGTCCACCAACACCGTCCGCTCGGTCGGCATCCCCTCGTCGTCGAAGTTGAGCGCCCCTCGCTCGTTCGGCAGCGTGCCGTCGTCGACGATGGTCACGAACTCCGGGGCCACTGGCTTGCCGATCATGTCGGCGTAGATGCTGGTGTTCTTGCGGTTGAAGTCGGCCTCCATGCCGTGGCCGATGGCTTCGTGCAGCAAGATGCCGCTGGCGCCCGCGGCCAGCACCACCGGTAGCTCACCCGCGGGAGGCTGACGGGCCTCGAACAGCATCATGGTGCGATCGACGGCCTCGCGCGCGACCGTCTGCAGCCGCTCCTCGGTGTACCAGTCGATTCCATGCCGTGCCGCGAGGTTCGACCCGCCCGATTGCGAGACATCGCCCTTCTTCGCGGTCGTGCTGACATTGAGCCGGGTCATCGGACGGCGATCGACGACCATGTGGCCCTCGAGGTCGACGATCAGTACTCGCTCGTCCTCGTCGTTCCAGCTGACGTTGATCTTGTCGATGGAGGCGTCACCCGCCTTGGCCAGCTCGGCGACCCGACGAATGATCGGCAGCTTGGCGTCGACGGCCACGTCGCTCCATGCAACGGGCAGCTCGTAGAACCGACCCGGGGTGGCCGCGGTGAAGGCCCCCGGCAGCGCCACACTGCTGCCATGCGCAATCGCGGCGGCACTGCGAGCGGCCGAGAGCATCGCCTCGTCGCTCAGATCCTCGGTGTACGCATAGCCGACCTGGTCTCCCACCACCACGCGCAGCCCGACGCCCAGGTCCACGTTGGCCCGAGCCTCGCTGATGATCCCGTCCTCCATCGCGATGCGGTTGGATCAGGAGTGCTGGAAGTACAGCTCGGCATGATCGGCCCCGCGGGCGCTCAGCTCGGCGAGCACCTTGCGCAGCCGGGCCTCGTCGATGGCAAACCAATCGAGGAACGGGTTGGCAGGAGCGGCCGTGAGCCCAGGGGCTATCGTGGCTTGTTCGGCAGGACGGCTGCCGCAGCCGACCAAGAAGGCAGGCGCGGTCAACACGGCGGTGCCGGTCTGAATGAAACGTCGACGTGAAAACGGAGATTGCATGGCGCCTCGTGGTCCGGACGGGCCCCACCGTAGCAGCGCCCCCCGCCCCGAAGACGCGACAAATCCCGCATGGGAGGCAGAAACTTTCGACGTCGACACCGGGTCGAAGCCGTTGTCCCTACATCCCCCGAGGGCTCTCGGCCTCCGTCGCTCCCCGTGTGCTGGTACCCGTTGGCTGCGGCAGCGAGGGCGGCGGCCGGGTGCCCTCTATGTCGTCGTCGAAACGGCGAAATGGGGCCAGAAGGATGCCCTGCACTGGCTACGGACCGCTCGGTCGATGGCGTGGAGCGACCGGCCGAGCACCATCGTCGGTCGGTGACGATGGCCCGCTTACATCGACTGCACGGCGACCACAGTCCAACACTCGCGGCCTGACCGCCGTCACGCGATGCCAACGGATTGCCGTCGCACGGGTTCATTCGAATTGCGTTGTCGAATTGGGTCCAGCTCGAACGTCGATGGGGTGACACCCACTCGGAGGGCGCAATCCACATGGCACAGATCACACTCTACGGTCCCCCACAGAGCAGCTACGTCCGCACCGCCCGCATGACTTGCGCGCAAAAAGGCGTCTCCCACGAGCTCGGCACCATCGAGTTCGGCAGCGAGGCCCACCTGGCGCTGCATCCATTCGGCAAGGTCCCCGCCCTGGCGCACGGCGACGTCAACCTGTTCGAGACCCAGGCCATCCTCCGCTACGTCGACGCCGCGTTCGATGGCCCGGCTCTGGTCCCCACCAACCCCGTCGCCATGGCCACGATGGAGCAGTGGATCAGCGTCCACAACTGCTACCTCTACGACCACTTCGTCAAGCAGTACGCCTTCAGCTACATCCGGCCCAAGGGCGAGGGGGGCCAGCCCGACCGCGCCGCCATCGAGGCCGCCATGCCCAACGTCGAGCGCGGCATCGGCATGCTCGACCGTGCCCTCGACGGGCAACCGTTCCTGACGGGCGAGCTGAGCCTGGCCGACCTGCTGCTCGCCCCCATCGTGACCACCCTGGCCCCATTCCCGGAGGGCGGTCAACAGCTCGACCGTTCGAGCAACGTACGCCGCTGGCTCACCGCACTCGAGCAGCTACCCTGCGGACAATTCCTCCACGCGCCGCGAGGTTGACCGGCCCTGGCAACGGGCGCCCCGGCAACGGGCGCCCGTACCCGCTGGCGCCCGAGCTACTCGTCCGACGACGAGTGCGTCGAACCGCCGCGAGATTGACCGACCCCGTGGCGGTCCACGATGCGCCGCCGTGCCCGAGCGGCTCTGTCTGCGGCACGTGGTTTTCACGCGCCGCGAGCTTCAATAGCCCAGCCCCAGCCATGCGTGGCCGGGTCGGTGACCTGCGGTCGCCCGGACGCGGCTACGAGCGTTCGCCGTGGAAGTAGCCGTCGAGCGGCGGCGCCATGTTCTCGGGGGTGTTCTCTCCCCAAGCGCCACCACCGATCGTCCGCCCCGTCGGCTTGCCGGCTTCGTCGATCTCGAAGAATACCGGGATCCCCGACGATTCCATCTTGGTCCCCTTCAGCTTGGGGCTCCAGTGGTCGAAGTTCAGGCGCAGGATGTACGTCTTGGCGAATGCCTTGACCATGCGCTCGTCCTTCAGCGAGGCGTCGAGCTGCTTGCAGGGCCCACACCAGTCCGCCCAGAACTCCACGTGAAGGGTCTGTCCCTTCGCCTTGGCCTTCGCCGCGTGGTCGGCGAGGATGGCATCGAGGTCGCCGTCGTTGGGCCCCTCGAACACGGTGAAGCCCTCGTGCTCGGCGCCCGGCTTCATCGCGACGAGCTCCGCATCCGTCGGCGTCTTCGGCTTGTCCACCGCAGGCTTGGCGTCAGCCTCGGCCGCCGGCTTGGACGCCGCCGCGGCCTTGGGCACGGGCTTGGCGTCCGTCTTCGCCTCGTCGCAAGCCGCGGGCAACAACAGGAGGGCGAGACCACAGACCGAGCTCAGTCGCTTCATCGCCCGCATCATAACCGTGGCCGCGCCCAGGAGCCTCACCGCCGCCCGCGCGCTCGTCCCCGACAGTGTTCGAGCGCCCATCGGTCTGCTAATCGAGCCCTCATGCTGCGGATGGACATCCCCGCTCTCGAGCGGTTCCTGGCCGACAACTTCCCCCAGGCCGAGGCTCTCGGGTTTCAGATGACCGCCCTCGACGAAGAGCACATCGCGCTCAGCCTCACCACTTCGGCCGCACACCTGCGTCCCGGGGGCACCGTCAGCGGGCCGGTCATGATGACCATGGCCGACACCGCCGCCTACCTCATCATCCTGGCGCACCTGGGACCCGTGGCGCTGGCGGTCACGACCAATCTCAACATCCACTTCGTGCGCAAGCCCGCTCCGGGCCCGCTGCATGTGACGGCCCGCCTGCTGAAGTTGGGCAAGCGGATCGCAGTGGCAGAGGTGCGGCTGGGTGGCGAGCAAGCCGATGCGCTGTGCGCCCACGCGACAGTGACGTACTCGATTCCGCCACAGCGGTGAACGACGGCGACATCGAGGTACAGCAATACTCCACGGTGGAGACTGTGCCCACGACATCCGCCACAGCGGTGAACGACGGCGACATCGAGGTACAGCAATACTCCACGGTGGAGACTGTGCCCACGACATCCGCAACAGCTCCAGACTCGCGGACACACCAATCGCGATCTTCGGGGGACCGCCGGTCGCCTTGTAGAGTCGATCCCCCCAACAGACCGGCCGCCGCTGATGGACCACAGCGAGCGCCAACGGCAGGAGATTGCTCGTTGCGGCGAGCTGCCACGACCCATCCCCCCGACCTCGCCCGACTACGCTGTGCTTTGGCCTCGACTGACTCCAAGAGGTAGGCAGAGCACGAACACTGGATCGAAGCGCGGGGAGGCTCGGCGCTACAGGTTGGGCGCGTCGTCCTTCGGCAAGCCCAACCTGTCGGCCACCGCTGCGCCGGGAGTGACACGTCGCTCCGACCACGGTGCCGGTCGACGCTCCTGTGAATGCGCTCGGGAAGCGCTTCGATCGTGACGTTCGCACGGGCAGTGCATGTGCGGACGATCGCCGATCGCGATCTTCTTCGGCGCGGGTGGGTCCTTCGATGTGCATGGTCGAG
>JAHZJA010000556.1 GCA_022601155.1 Deltaproteobacteria bacterium
AGGGTCAGATCGACTGGTCGAAGGACTTCTTCGGCGGCAACACGTTCCTCACCGTCTCGGGCCAGCTCAACGGCGAGGCCTTCGCCCTGGGTATGTCCGACATCTACACGTTCGGCCCCACCTTCCGCGCCGAGAACTCGCACACCACCCGGCACGCCTCCGAGTTTTGGATGATCGAGCCGGAGATGGCCTTCCACGACCTCGAGGACAACTGCAACGTCGCCGAGGCGTTCATCAAGCACCTCATCAACACCGTGCTCGAGCGCTGCCCCGGCGACATGGAGTTCTTCGACAAGCGGATCGACAAGGGCCTCATCGAGCGGCTGCGCGGCGTGGCCGATGCCGACTTCGAGCGAATGACCTACGCCGAGGCGGTCAAGCGCCTCGAAGCCAGCGGCCAGAAGTTCGAGTTCCCCGTGTTCTTCGGCGCCAACCTCCAGGCCGAGCACGAGCGCTACTTGACCGAAGAACTCATCGGCAAGCCGTGCTTCGTCACCGACTACCCCCGCGAGATCAAGGCGTTCTACATGCGCCGCAACGACGACGACCGCACCGTCGCCGCGATGGATCTGCTGGTGCCCAAGGTCGGAGAGCTCATCGGGGGGTCGCAGCGCGAAGAGCGACACGATGTGCTGAAGGCCGCCATCGAGGAGACCGGGCTGCCCGTGGCGGAGTACCAGTGGTACCTCGATACCCGCCGCTTCGGCACGGTGGAGCACGCCGGGTTTGGGCTCGGGTTCGAGCGGATGGTGATGTACGCGACGGGGATGCAGAACATCCGCGACGTGGTGCCGTTTCCGCGGACGCCCAATAGCTGCACGTTTTGAGCCGAGGCGCGGGCGCGAAGCCGCGACAGCGCAAAAGTTCTCTCGATCGGGGTGTCACATCCCCGGTCGGGGCGCCTCCGTCTTGGTGGCCCACTGCCCATGCCGTCCTCGCGCGCGAGCAATCCCATCGAACAACGTTTGGCCGTGCTTCACGACCAGTGGACGGAATTCGCGCAGGACGACGATGCCCGAGTCCTGCGGTGGTTGGTCGCCCGTGACGAGGTCCGGATGATCGAGACCTTCGTGGAGGTCGAGGGCCATCAGAAGGCCGGCTCCACGCCCGATGTGTTCCTCCTGTTTCGCAACCCGTTTGAAAACCCACTCGCCCACGGCTACGTGGTGCGAGAGGAATTGGTAGCGGGGTACGAGCCCATGCGGGCGTCCCTGATCGAGGATGGCTTCGACGGCAGCTGGCTTCCGCCCGCGGCGGGGCCACGAGCGACCGATGTGGAGGTCTTGCGAGACACGGGCGCCTCGTTTCGCGAGCACTATGCCGCTCTTCCCATGGCCCACCTCGTGCTCGTGCTGCTGCCCCAGCACGCCGACGACCCCTCGGCGTGGGTCCAGTGGCTGGACCGCTGGATCGCGAGTGCCCCTCCGAAGCATCTGCGGATGATCGTGCTCGACGATGTGGACGCACCCATCCTCGACACCGTGGCCGAGCATCCTGCGGTGACCAGTATCAAGGCCGATCTCGACATGCCGCGCGCCATTCGAGCAATCGTGCAAAAGGCCGGGCACCAAGACAAACCCGGCGGGGCGTACCGGCTGGCCTACGTCGATCTGGCCCAGGCGGCCGGGCGAGGCGATCTGGTCCGAGCCAAGTCGGCCGCCGACAAGGCGACGGCCGTCGCCATGCGCGAGGGCTGGCACTACCTGGTGGTCCCGGCCAAGCTCGCGCTCGCGTCGGCCTACCTCCAGGCCCAGCAGCTCCCCGATGCGATCGCGGCGTGCCGCGAGGCCGACCAAGCCGGCGCCGCGGCCCACGAGGCGGGGGACGACAACGGCCCACGGCTGCGTCTGCACTCCCAGCTGACGCTGGGCGCCACATTGCTCTCCAGTCGGATGTACCCGCAGGCGGCGACGGTGTACGAGAACGCGGTGCCCCTGGCCCAGGAGGTCGACCCCGAGCTGCTGTACATGGAGTGCTGGCGGATGGCCGCGTATTGCCACGAGGCCGATGCGCAATGGCCTCGTGCCTGGAGCTGCGGCCTGGAGGCGCTGGGGATCGGGCAACACATGGAGCCGACCGCTCGCCGCGGGTCCACCCTGGCCTACGTCGGTGAGGGCCTGCTCCGAATCACCGCGCGGCGTGACTACGCCTCCCAAGCGCGCACCATCGAGCTGAAGATGGTCGAGTTGCTGGGGACCGAGGACTGGCGGCCCAAGGGTCCGGCACATCCTCCCTACCCCCCGCCACCCATGGCGTGACCCCTCCGCCGATCACGGCTCGAGCACGGCACGATCCGCATCCATGAGGCGTGCCTCCACCAGCGCGCGCAGACCCAGATCTTCGTGCAGACGCCTCACCAAGGGTAGGTAGGCGGGCTCCATACGCCGACCGCTTCTGCGGCGATGGGTCATCCACGGCAACATCACCGCCGCGAGCGGTGAGAGCTCGGGCGGAGGTTCGGCCAGGAATGCCGCAACGTGGTGCTCGAGCACAGGCTCGACCCCCTCCGCCTGCTCGAGCACCGCGAGCGCCAGCGGCACGACACCCGAGGGCGTGATGCCCTGGATGTCGTAGTCCCACGTGCTGAGATCGAGCGCCAGCGCGACCAGTTGCGAGGGCTCGCGGGCCTCGATCAGCGCCCTCACCAGCGCGTCGGGGGCCACGGCCTCTCGCATCGACATCCACCACCACTTCCACACGGGATGGGTCTTGCTGGCGCCCGCGCCCCCGATCGTCAACGGCTCATCCACAGGCCCCCGTGGTGACACGCCCACATAGCGCGCCGAGAGTCGGCGGACTCCGCAGCTGTCGAGCATCGGTGGGTGACACCGTCGCTCGAACAACACCCGCAGGACCCTCTGCTGCGCTGCATTCAACTCCTCGAAGACCGTCTCTTCGTCTCGGTCCCGCAGCTCGGAGAACGCAGCCCTCACCAGCTGTTCGGCAATGTGATCGGGAAGGGGCCAGTCGATCTCGAGGTCTTCGGGGGCCTCGGTCCCCTCATCGACCTGGGCCACGAAGGCGTCAGTCAAGACATCGCGGACCCGCGTCGGGTCGACACCGTCGACCAGGGTCAGGGCCTCGGCCGCCATCCCCGCCAGCGCCCCCTGAAACCACGGCAGCTCCCCGGGCGTGGCTCGTGGCCGACGCATTGCCTCCGACAGCACGTCGACCAGCGGCGTGAGTTCGTCGTGGGCCCCCGTGTATCCGACCGCGATCGCCAGCCCCTCCCGTTCCCAGGCCTCGAGCGTCGAGCCACGCCGCCATGCCTCACGCAACGCCGCCAGCTCGCCCTCGTGACCCGTGCGTCGCGCGTGCACACCGATGGCGATCCACGCCGCCGCGCGCACGAAGACGTCCGGAGCCCGGGTACACTCGATCGTCCGCGCCCGAGCGTCGTCGGTCCACTCGTCGAGGTACGACAGCACGTACAGCGTCGCGGTCGGCCATCGATCGATCCACGGCACGATACGATCGAGTCGCCGCTGGACGGCATCGTGGGTGGCCTGGGCCAAGGCCACGTAGCGCGAGCGCGAACCATCCTCGCCATGCGGAATCAGCGGCCCAAAGGCGCTGCCCTGAGGCCTCAGCCCCGCCCAGCCACGTTCGTGGCCCAGCTCCCCCGCGTGCTCGGCCAGGCTGCCCAGCAGGGCGAA
Organism: Deltaproteobacteria bacterium; assembly: GCA_022601155.1. GTDB lineage: Bacteria > Myxococcota_A > Polyangia > Nannocystales > Nannocystaceae > Paraliomyxa. The sequence goes on from JAHZJA010000556.1 coordinate 3,657, forward strand.
TGGAACCTCGCCCTGGGCCCCGTCGTCGAGCATGCGCACCAGGAGCTCGGGGATGTGCTCGGCCACCGGAAACAGCACATCTTGGTGGTAGGACCCCGCACCGATGCTCGCGGCCGCGATGTAGGGATCGTAGTCGTCTTCGTCGTGGGGAGCCTGCGCCGTCGCCACCAATGTGGAGAGCTCTTCCCTGCTCCCAAACGCCTCCTCGACCAGCGCCTGCGGAAGGGAAGCCACGTACTCGAGTGGGTGTTTGGACATCGTGGCTTCACTTGCAAGGGGTGACCTTGCCGTTGACGGTGAGCTTACCTTTGTCCCACTTCCACAGCTTGTCCTTCTTCCAGTACTCCACGGTGGAACTGTGCTTCTTGGAGAACTTCTTCATGGCGTTTTGGCAGTCGGGGCAGGGATTGAGGGGCCCACCACCCACGATCTTCCCGTTGGGTGCCTTGAACACCCCTCCCTCGGACTTCACCTTCAAGGTGGAGCCCTTGAGCTTGCCGTTGGTGGCAGGGTTGGCCTCGAGCTGCTTGATGAGCTTCTGCTCGCTGTCCCCCGTGCGGCCCGGAATCGTCTTGGCCTTGGGGTCACTGTAAAACGCCTTACCCCCCCGCGGGCCCGTGACCGGCTCGGTGTTACCCGCAGCATCGGTCAACGTCGCCGTCACCTTGTGGAGGCCGAGCGGATCGGTGGCGACCAATGGGTTGAAGACGTACCCGTACAGGTGCCCATCGCCCTCCAGCTCGAGCGGGTCGGCACTGATATAGCCGCCACCATGTGGATCGTAGTAGCGATAGCGATTGTAGTACAGACCCGTCTCCTGGTCGTGATACTGGCCGAAGAATCGAAACGGGCACCGATGGATCTGCTCGCTGCCATCGAGCCACTGCCCGCGCAGCCCCAGCCGAGCTCGCCACACCTCCACGCCCGCCGCGTCTAGCATCGCCTCGGGGGTGCCGATGTGATCGGTGATGACGCTCAGCGCCGCGCGCTCTTCCAGCTGCACTAACAACGCCGCACGGTGGGGTTCGTGGACCCACGAGCGCAGGTTGCCGGGCTCCCCCTTGGGCTCCCCCTCGGCCGCGACCTCCGTCCACTCGTGGATCGGCAGGTCGCCGTCCCACAGCCAGCGCGTGCGTACGTCACCGCAGGTCTTGCTCACCCGACGCCCACCCGCATCGTACTCGAAGGTGATCTCGGTGCCATCGGGCCGACACACCTGCACGAGTTCGCCGCGGTCGCTCCACGTGTAGCGCCAGCGCGCGCCCCCACCGTGCTCACGGGACACGAGGTTGCCGCGCGCGTCGTATTCGTAGCGCCACCCGTCGTAGGCCACCAGCGCTCCGGCCGGGTCGTGTCGTCGCGGCCCGCCTGGCCCCGACTCGATCAAGTTCCCCACCACATCCACCACGTGCGGCTGGTAGCTTCCGTCGGGTTCGTGGACCCCATGGAGACGGTCGACCTCGTCGTAGGCAAACCGACGCTCGCCGTGAGCCCCGTCGGTGAGACTCAGCAAGCGCAACCCCTTGCCCCACGTGTAGCGCTTGGCGTGCACGGCCTCATCCGCGCAGCGAACCTCGTGGGACAGCGGACGCTGGAACGCGTCGAACGTGCGCACACCGATCACCGAGCCCGGCAGGCGCGCGGTCTCGGATAGATCCTGGCCATGGGTGAACTCGGCGGCCCACACCGCCTCGCCCTCAAGCTCCACCTTCACGTGGCGCGGCAGGCTCCTGTCGTTCCAAGCGATCGACTGCTTCAGACCCAGGCTGGTCTCCACCTCGACCCGGCGCCCATCGGCGTCATATCGCGAGCGAACCCAGTGCTCGCCTTGCGATTGCTCCACCACCCGGCCGACCAGATCGTATTCGAACGCAGTGCGGCAGGAGCCGCGTGTCGCCGCGACGATGTCGCCGCCGGGCGCGTACTCGAACGACAGTGCAGTCCCGTCGTCGTAGTCCGCGCGAGTCATCCGCCCGAACGGATCGTAGGCCCACTTCGATCGTCGGCCGTCTTCGTGCTCGATGCTGTCGACCCGTTGCGCCGCGTCGAACGCATAGCGACGGCGGTTGCCGCGGAAGTCGATGACCTCGTGCGGCAGGTTGTTGTCGTCGAAGCGCCACCGGTGTCGCTGCCCATGCTCGTTGCGGATCTCGAGAGGATTGCCCTCGGAGTCGTACTCGAACGAGGCACGGCTCCCCGCCTGCTGCCGAGTCCTCATCAGCTGATGGTTCGAGAAACCGAAGTCGATCGCGGTGTGCGAGTCGTGAGCGCCCACCAAGTTGCCCTCGGCGTCGTAGGTGTACCGTCGCTGCATCCCGGTGTCGTCTTCGGCGGCGGTCATCTGCCCCAACAGATCGTGTCTGAACCGCTCCACGCTGCCGTGCCTCCCATGGGTGGAGGTGGCCCGGCCCAGCACGTCGAACTGGTGCTCGATTGCGGTCCCGTCCGAGAACTCCATGACCTCGACCAGTCCAACTGCGCCGTATCGCATCGTCACCTGCACGCCACCGGGAAGCACGACCGCGGCCAGCCCGTGGGGGCCCCATACGTTGCGGGAGATGCTGCCGTCGGCGGCGTGGGTCTCGACCAGTCGCCGGTCGTCGTCGTAGCAGAACATCGATCGTGCTCCGCGGTGGTCGACCACACTCACCAGCTGGTCGGCGTCGTTGTACTCGTAGTGATAGGTGGCGCCGTCGGTCAGCCGCACCATCGTCTCTCGACCACGGTCGTCGCGGGTATGGGTCGCGACGTTCCCCAGCGGATCGACCGTCCGCAGCAACCTCCCGTCGTCATCGTACTCGGTCACGGTGACGTTGCCCCGAGGGTCGGCCTCCTTCTCCACCAGGCCCAGCTCGTTCCAGTGGTAGCAGCGCGTGTTTCCTCGGGAGTCTTCCACCCATGTCACTCCGGCATCGAGGTCGTAGCGAAGGGTACGGGCCAGGTACCCCCCGTCGCCCCACGTTCGCGTGCAGCGTGACTTGGGCCCCCCGGTCCCGTCCCACTCGAAGTGGAAGGAGTAGCCGTTGCGGTCCTGGTCTCGAGTCATCAGGTGATCGCGGTACTGAAACCGCGTGCTCCCCCCCAGCGCGTCGGTCACCGCAACGAGGTCACCGGCCTCCGAGTATTGGTAGGAAACCAGGCGCACCTGCTCCGCGGGGCGCTCGGGATCGGGCCCGTACACGCCAACGACTCGGCCCTGTGCGTCGTGCCGCAGCCGGATCCGGTGCCCATTGCTCGACTCCACGGCCACCACTCGTCCCCGCTCGGACACGAACTCGAGCCAACGACCCTGGACGTCGCGGATCGTCGTCAGCCGATGGAAGACCACCCCCAGCGGTCCCGACGACCCGGCACCAAACACGAACGTGCGCCCGTCACCACCGCGGTCTTCGAGCCGATAGCGACGATCGGCCCCGACCTTCAGCACCAACATCTCGGCGTCGTTGCGACACGGCTGGCCGGGCGATGGCCGCTCGAACCCCACCAGCCGCCCGTCGTCCATGCGAACCACGAGCAGCTCGCCCGAGTCCATCACCGCCATGTCGTAGCTATGGTGCCAGCCATGGCCCAGCGGCCCCACGTAGGTCGACGTGCTGTACCAGACCCGCTCGAGGCGAAACGGCAGCGGCCAGTCGACGTGGATGTCGACGGCGTCGGTGAAGACCTTGCCCGTCGCGATGTCGACCGGGTGTCCGGTCACCGCACAGATCGCGCGCTTCATCTTGTTGCGCGCGTTGTCACCGAGCTTGAGCGCATCGGCCAGCTTGTCGGCCCCCTTGCGCGCCTTGGCCGAGATCGCCTTGGCGGCGCGACCGATCGCGCCGTCCCCCTTGGCGAGCCCCTTGAGCTTCTTGAACGCACCACCCAGCCCCGCCATCACGCCCCTCATCGCCAGCGCCGACAGCGAGATCGTGGGGCCCCCTCCCACGTTGACGGGCGGGCCCATGGGAACCGCGAGCACGACCGAAGTCGGCAGACACAACGACTTGGGCGGTGATCCCTTGGCTCGCGGCGGAGCCGGGATCCCGATGTCGCTGCAGCTGAGCGCGGGCAGCCCCAAGCGGCTCTGCGCATCGCCGTCCGCGGCGACGGTGGAGCTGCCCATGAACACCTCGAACTCGTTCGACGGGGGCTTGACGAAGATTCCCCCGATCGGGATGTGCGGAGGAATCATCACCCCGGCCGTGCCCGCCTGGGCTCGCGGCACGCCGTTGACGTTGACGGTCGCGCCGATCCACGGCGCGTAGTCGGCCGGATCGAGCAGCATGCCGATCGCGGGGTGCGGCACGGGGATCGGCGGAACGGGCCCCGGCGGCTGAATCATGTGGATGTCGATGCCGAGGACGGGATCGAAGTGCTTGGCGCCGATCATGGTGCCCTAGTTGAGGTTGATGGCCCCGCCCGCCACATTGACCGCTCCCGAGCCCGTGACGTTGACGGTCGGCGCGACCACTTCGACCGTTCCCTTGCCCATGAGCTTGGCCGTGGCGCCCAGGATCTCGGCGTTGGCGGTCAGCTTGACCGCGCCGCCCGAGCGGGACTGGCAGGTGGTCGTGGCCCCCGTGATCGTCGCGTTCGCGTCGTAGAACCCCGAGCCCCCGCCGGATGCCTTGACCAGAGCGTTGGCGTCCAGCAACACCTTGCTTCCCCCGCTCGATTGCGTCAGCGCGTTGCCGTCCAGCAGCACCTTGCTCCCGGCCACGCTCTTCATGCAGGCATTGCCATCCAGCAGCACCGAGCTGCCCGCGTTGCTCTTCATCAGCGCATTGCCATCGAGGACGATCTTCGCCCCGCCCCCGGCCTGGAGGGTGATCTTGCCCGGCTCGAGCGTGATCGACGATCCCGGACACGACAGCGTGATCGAGCTGGGTGCACTCATGAACACGGTGCTGCTGGCGGTGACCTTGTAGTCGCCCGTGACGTCGGTGGAGCTGCCCGTGAACCCACCACCACCACCACCACCACCACCACCACCACCACCAGCCGCCCCCGAGCCGGTCTCCTGGGCGGGCGACCCCTTGACGGTGATGGTCTGGTTGCCGTCGATGGTGACGGTCTGATTGCCGCCGACGCCGAGGCTCTGGTGCAGGTCGATCGAGGTGTCCTCGTTGTGGAGCACCTTGACGTTGAGGTCCTTCTGCGCGTGGATGTAGATCTCCTCGGCCCCCGAGGCGTCCTCGAACCGCAGCTCGTTGTAGCCATCACCGCCGGGCGTACTGTTGGACTTGAGCGTGCTCTTGGTCTTGTCGTCGGGGAGGGCGTAGGGCGGGGGATGGCGCCCGTTGTAGACACAGCCGGTCACCACGGGGCGATCGGGGTTGCCCTCGAGGAACTCCACCAGCACCTCCATGTCGATCCGCGGGATGAACATCGAGCCCCAGCCCGGCCCCGCCCACGTCTGCGCCACACGAACCCAGCACGAGCACGTGTCGTCGCGTGAGCCCAGCCGATCCCAGTGCATGAACACCTTGATCCGGCCCAGGTCGTCGGTGTGGATCTCCTCGCCCGAGGGCCCGGTGACGGTGGCGGTTTGGGGCCCCTCGATCTTGGGACGCGCGGTACGACGCGGTGGACGGAAGACGACGTCGTAGGGGACGCACTCGAACGAGTTCTCGTACTGGGCCCCACCTCCGCTCGCGCCCAGCTCCTCGGAGGGACAGTCGCCCCGATGGATCACGCGGGTGATCAGGTACTGCTGGTTGAAGTCGTCGCGACCGTGGTCGAACAGATCGAGGGTGCAGCCCGCCAGCAGCCCCGTCACGTTGCTGCGACCGCGCCCGACCCGACCGCCCAGCTGGTGCCGCTGTTGCTCGCGCAGCGCGAGGTCCTCTCCGTCATCGATGACGAAGCGCCGCGTGGTGTGCTGATAGCCTTCGCGGTCGAAGCCACGGTCGTCGGCCCCGGCCGCGGCGTGCATGATGGGATCGGCGGGCTGCAGCAGGTCGAAGTCCATGCGCGCGATCGAGGTGGTGTGGACCCGCCGCCGCCATTCGAACGACTGTATCGACTCCACGTCGGCGTTGTGTGGCTTGTCGACGATGATCGGGACGTCGGTCACCCCATCGAGGGTCACGATCTCGGGATAGGCGTCGTTGCCATCGACGAGCACCAACACCTCGTGGTCCTCGTCGCCCGCGTTGTCGAAGCGGTACGCGATCCCTTCTTCTTCCATCAAGCGTGACGCGAACGACAGATCGGACTCGCGGTACTGCACGCAGTAGTCCCGCGGATCGTAGGTCCCCGACAGCTCCACGCGAATGGTGCGGCCGTGCTGTGACAGCCGCGGCTCGAGGACCGCCTGCAGGATCTCGGGGACGGACATGTCTTGGAAGATCCGCGAGTCCACCGACAGCGAGCACAGCCACAGCGCAGGAACGATCACCACGCGGACGTGCAGGCGGTCGGCGACCACCCCCAACCAGTCCAGCTGACACACCACGCCGTAGATGCTGCGGTGCAGCGGATCGCGCTCGATGCCCAGTTCACACGAAGCCCCCAGCAGCGCATCGGCATCGACGTCGAGGTCGTCGGTGATGAGCTCGAGCTCCAGGGTGTAGGGCACCGACAGCTGCTCGGTCAGCTGCACCCGGCGCACGTGCCAGTCGGCATCGGGACCATCGCTGGTCGTGAAGCCGTACCGAACCTTGGGCATCAAACCGCCGGGCAAACCGCCGGACGTGGTGGCATCGGACATGACAGGGGGGCAGACCGCGCGAAAAGGAGGAGGGAGAGGGCGTCGCCGGCGCAGATCTGCATGTTGATGGAGGTAGGCCGCACATGGATGTGACAGGCGCAAATGTCGCGGTTCGCAGTTCCGCGCAGATCGTGCCCGCACAGGCCGATCAGAGCCCGACCGCAAGCCGACACCACCACGCGGAGTGCGACCGCTGACCCATTGCGCCGCGGCAGCGGCCGCGTGCTAGGTTCCGCGCGCAGTGGCGAACCACACCCGGTTTCGGCGCTTTTCGTGGGCGTTCCTCGTCTACCTGTTGTTGGTGATCTTGTTCGGCGCGTGGGTTCGCATCACCCACTCGGGGGCGGGCTGCGGCTCGCATTGGCCCACGTGCCACGGGCAGATCATTCCGCTGGCGCCGTCGATCGAGACCGTCATCGAGTACACCCATCGGCTCACCAGCGGCATGCTGGGCATCGTCGGCTTGGTGTTGCTGGGCTGGGCCGCGATCCGTTTCGGCCGCCATCGGGTCACCGCGGCGGCAGCGGTCACCCTGGTGTTCATCGTGTTCGAGGCGGCCATCGGCGCAGGCCTCGTACTCAAGGAGTTGGTGGCCAACGACGACTCGGTCGCGCGTGCGGTGGTGATCGGTGTGCACCTGGTCAACACGCTGCTGCTGACGGGCGCCGCGTCGCTCGCCGCATGGTGGAGCCGCGAGGAGACCGAGCCGGCCAAGCCCCTACGCGGCGCGGCACCCTGGCTGCTGGCTACGGCCCTGCTCGCGCTGATCGCCAGCTGCATGACCGGGGCGGTCACCGCATTGGGCGACACCCTGTTCCCGGTCGACCCCACCGCAGGCGCGGGGCTGTTCGATCGCGTGCGCGACGATCTGTCGTCGGCCAAGCACTTCCTCGTGCGGCTGCGGATCATTCACCCCGTCGTCGCCGTGGTTGCAGCGGGCGTCGTCTATGGCGTGGGGGCCTGGGTTCGTGAGCACGCCACCGACGACCGCACGCGTCGACTGGCGCGCGCGATGCAGCACGGCGTACTGGCCCAGGTGGTGCTCGGGATCCTCAACATCGGCCTGGCCGCCCCGGGGTGGATGCAGCTGCTGCACCTGCTCCTGGCACAAGTGGTGTGGATCGCGGTGGTGTTGACCGCCGCATCGTGCCGCGGCTCCACCAGCGCCTGATCGCACGGCTGCCTCGGGCAGATCGACCTCGAACCGCGTTCGCCTGGTCGCCATCGAAACCCCGTCGGGCAACGAGCCCGCGGGCCCACGATCGCCGCGTGTACGAAAACCCCTTCCCACGGGCTGCTGGACACCCTCGGAGCGATCTGGCCGGGAACGCTGCCCCGCTCCGCGACTCTACCGCGCCGAAGGATGCCCTCCATGCTCCAGACCTATACGTTGAACACCATCGGCCGCATGCTCGGCGCGCTATGTCTCCTCGGCTCATCGAGCCTGTCCGGCTGTTCGCTCGCAGAACACGATTCAGTGGAGCTGCGTGCGGGTCAGGCCACCACCTTGTCGACCACCCGCGGCGGTGAGGTGGTCATCCGTCCGCTCGTGGGTGAGATCCCCTGCGAAGACCCCGAGCAAGAGCCAACGCAAGAGGTCGAGACCTGGCCGGTCGCGTTCCAGATCGCGTGGGAGAAGGGCTTGGTCGACCTCACGGCCATATGGGAGCTGACGGTCGACAAGATGATCCAAGAAGTCGCGCCGACCTGCGATGACCTGTGCGCCGAGAACGGGCTGATGTTCACCGGCCTGTTCGAGCTCGAACCCAAGTTCGTGATCCTCGGACCGCCAAAGTTCGACCTGGACTGCAAAGAGGACGAAAAATCTTCGATTACCAAGGCCGAGGTCGAGGTGGAGCTGGCCACCAACATCGACTGTGAATGTTCCGTGTTTCAATAGGGGGCGCCCCGTGGGCCCCCGATGAACTCCAAGCACGACGACCTGCCGACCCGCGACCTGTCGGCCTTTGCGATCCCCAGGTCCGGGAGCCACGACGACACGGATCGCTCGGGCGTGGATGCGCCCGACATCCAGATGGACGTGGTCTGGGCCCGGCTCAACGCGTCGATGGGTCAGCAAGAGCCGGACGACATGGCCCGGGTCGGTCGGTTCGTGATCGTCGACACCATCGGCCGAGGCGCCATGGGGGTGGTCTACCGCGCCTACGATCCGCAGCTCGATCGCCGCGTGGCGCTCAAGTTCGTGGAGCACGGCGGGGGTACGACCGCCGATAGCCGAAGCACGGCGGAGATCGAGCGCGAGGCCCGAGCGGCGGCCGACCTCGCCCACCCCAACATCGTGACCGTCTACGACGTGGGGATGCACGGCGACCGGATGTTCCTGGCCATGGAGCTGGTGGAGGGCTCGTCGTTGCGACACTGGTTGCAGCGCCCGGGCCAGACATGGCGCGCGGTGACCACGATGTTCGCGGCGGCAGCCCGGGGCTTGGCCGCAGCCCACAGCCACGGGATCGTCCACCGTGACTTCAAGCCCGACAACGTGTTGGTGGGCGCAGACGACCGTCCTCGTGTGGCCGACTTTGGTCTGGCCCGCCCCATCGAGGGCTGGACGGCGCGGGAGATCGCGCGCGAGGGGGCCAGCGACGACCGGGCGCTCACCGACTCCAACGGCTCCACGCCCTCGACGGTTACAACGGTGTGCGGAACGCCAGCCTATATGTCACCCGAGCAGTTCGAGGGGGGCCAGGTGGGCCCGGCCGCCGATCAGTTCGCCTTTTGCGTCAGCCTATACGAGGGCCTGTGGGGCCAGCGCCCATTCGCAGGCAAGGGCGTGCAGGCGCTGGCCGCCGCGGTGCTCGACGAGCGACCGCGGCCTCCACCGTCGGGACATCGCGTGCCGCGACGGCTGTACGAAGCGGTGCTCCGCGGTCTGTCCCGCGACCCGGAGGCCCGCTTCGACTCCATGGAGACGCTGGCCGACACGCTGGACGACATCCTCGCCGCCCGCGGACGTCGGCGGGTCCGCGGCGGCATGGCTGCAGTCGGCATCATCGCGGTGGCAGCCGGCGTGGGCATGTCGTCGCTGGCAGCCGAGCGCCCCTGCGAGTCGGCCCAGACGTTGCTCGGAGCCACCTGGAACGACACCCGCCGTGCAGACATCGTGGCCGTCCATCCCGGTGCCGCCGCCCTCACCCAACACCTGGACGACTACGCGCAGCAGTGGATCGACCGCCGCGATGCCACCTGCGAGCGCACGCGGGTGCTCGGCCAGCAATCAGAGCTGGCCATGCAGCTCCAGGTCGCGTGCCTCGAGCGTGCACAGGTTCGGCTGGAAGGCGTGGTGTCGACCCTCGCCGAGCCCGTCGGACCCAACGCCACTGCGACGGCCCTCGTGGTGGACGACATCGTGCTCCCGCTTTCGTCGTGCGATGACGTGGAGGCCCTCGAGCGTGCGCCCGATCGACTGACCTCCCGGTCCGCCTTCGACTCCGAGGCCCAGCGCGCCCTGTTCCTCGAGCTCGACGAGACCCTCGGTCGCGTGCGGGTGCGTCATCGGCTGGGACACGACGTGAACCCGCAGCTCACCGACGTGATCGCACGGGCGCGTGAGCACGGGCTGGCCCACGCGCAGGCCGAGGCCGAGCTGGTGCGCGGACGAATCGCCCACGAGCGTGGCGACTTGCCCGTCGCCGAGGATGCCTACGCCCAAGCCGTGCAGCTGGGGTTGGCGACGCGGTGGGATCGGCTCGCCGAGCTGGCGGTGGCCGAGCGCGTGCAGCTGTTGCTCGACACGGGCCGGGTCGCACGTGCGAGCGAGCTGCTGGGAGTGCTGACCGGGATCGCGTCTCGCGAGCACCGCCCGGGGCAAGACCGCGAGCCGCAGTGGTTGGTCACCAGCCTGCAAGGCAGCGTAGCCCTGGCCCGCGGCGACGCACAGACGGCGGAGACCATGCTGCGCAAGGCACAGGAGCAGGCACGAGCCGAAGGCGAGTCGTCGACCTCGGAGGTGGGGCTCGAGCTGGCCAACAATCTCGCCAACGCCTACCAAGCCCGCAGCAAGTACGCCGAGGCTGCCGCCGAGTACGAACGGATCGTCGCGGCACTGGAGGCGCGGGGCGAAGCCGACAGCTACACCGCCGCTGCCGCGCATGCCAACCTCGCCATGGCTGCGACCAACCTTCGCGACTACCCGCGGGCTGCCCCTCACTACGCGCGCGCGCTGGAGTTGGTCCGGGCGATCACCGACCAGCCTCACCCCATCGCCCAGTCGGTGCTCGGCAATTGGGGCTGGATGGAGCGAGAGCAGGGGCAGTACGCCGAGGCGCTGCAGCATCAGCATCAGGCCCTCACGATGGCGCGGTCGCTGTTTGGACCCGAGCACCCCACCCTCGGCTACGCCCTCGACGAGCTAGGGGAGCTGGCGTTGGCACAACAGCAGTGGAACACCGCCGCCGAACGCTTTGGTCGCGCGCTGTCGCTGCGGGAGCAGGGCCTGGGCAGCACGCACCCGGGGCTGGCCACGAGCCTCATCGGCTTGGGCGAGATCGCGCTGGCTCGGGGTCGGAACACCGAGGCGATACCGCTGCTGGAGCGAGCCTCGACCCTGCTGGGCGATCCACCGAGCGATGCGATCACGGCGGCGCGGGCACGACTGGGGCTTGCCCGTGCCCTCGCCCCCACCCGGCCCGAACGTGCCCGACAGGCGGCGGCAGCTGCGAGGGCGCTGGTCGACCCAACGCACCCACTGTCCGGTCCCATCGCATCGTTGCTCGAGCGGCTGCCCGGCCCCGAGACTTCCGCTGCGGGCGGGACCCCTCCGCCGTAGTTCGGGCACCCGCAGCCCCCCGCCCGGTTCGCGGAATCCGACGCCGAGCCCTCCGGGTTATCGTCGCCTACGCTCGTGGAAGACGTGGGGCAACAGCGTGACGAGCAGGAGACTCGGACCGCCATGGTCCTCGACACCACGCCGTCGTCGTCGCGGCAGGGGCCCGGGGGCGAGGCCGCCATCGCAGGCGCCAAGCAGGTCGGGCACTTTCAAGTGCTGCGCCAGGTCGGTGAGGGCGGCATGGGACAGGTCTACGCCGCCTACGACCCCAAGCTGGATCGCCGCGTCGCGCTGAAGCTCCTCAACGTACGCGACGACGAGCGCGACGACCTTCGCCTGGTTCGTGAAGCGCAAGCACTCGCCAAGCTCGCCCACCCCAATGTGGTGTCGGTCCACGACGTGGGTGCCCACGGCAAGCAGCTGTTCGTCGCGATGGAGTTCGTCGACGGCGTCACCCTGCGCCAGTGGGCCAAGACCCACCCTCCCGACGATCGAAAGCGGCAGGTCGAGGCGCTGGACTTGCTGCTCCAAGCAGGCCAAGGCCTACGCGCTGCGCATGCGGTGGGCCTGGTGCACCGCGATTTCAAGCCGAGCAACGTGCTGGTCGGCGAGGATGGGCGCGTCCGCGTGGTGGACTTTGGGCTGGCCCGGGCCCAACCCACACCCGCAACACGATCCAGGGCGGCCGCCGAGCGAGCCGCACCCGACAAGGTCTCGGCCGCGAGCCACGAGATCGTCGGCGCGGCCGGCCTCGACCTCTCGGGCAGTGGCTCGGTCACCCAGACGGGTCGACTCACGGGGACGCCCGCCTATATGGCTCCCGAGCGATTCCTCGGCGAAGCCGCCGACGCGGCCAGCGATCAGTTCGCGTTTTGTGTCACCGCGTGGGAGGTGCTGCTGGGAGTTCGCCCCTTTGCCTTCGAGGGCCCAAACCCCTATCTGCGCCAGATCCGTCGCGGAACCCTGCGGCGACCACCTCAGCTCGAGGTCTCCCCCGAGCTCGAGGCCGCGCTCCGCAAGGGGCTCGCGTTCAACCCCAGCCGCAGGCACGCCAGCATGGAGGTCATCCTCCAGCGCCTGAGCGAGATTCGAGACGGGCTCGGTGGAGCAACCGCCGTGCGACCTCGTTCGCGGCGAATCTGGGCCGCGTCGTTGTCCTTGGTCGCGGTGGCATCGACCGTTGCCTTCGTCGCTGGCCGGGCCGACTCGGCCGCATGCACTGGCGCGCAACAGCAGCTGTCGGGGACATGGGACCCGCAGGCGCGCGCGCGCCTCGAGCAGGCGTTTGGTGCGGTAGAGGCTGGGTTCGGGGCCGACGCCTGGGCTCGATTCGAACAACGCCTCGACACGCATGCCCGCGAGTGGGCCGCAGCACACCGCGACGCATGCGAGGCCGCACAGGTTCGAAAGGAGCAGTCGACCGAGCTGATGGATCTGCGGATGGCCTGTCTCGAGTCGCGGCGGGTGCAGCTGAGCGCGCTCACCGAGATCTACGCCACGCCAGATCTCGAGATGCTGGCACGAACCGAGCAAGCCCTGGACGGGCTGGACTCGATCGACCGCTGTGCCGACCCCCAGTACGTCCGCAACCGCGGTCGCCAGCCCACCGACCCTGCCGAGATCACCCAAGCCGCCAAGCTCGAGCGCACGCTGGCCACCGCCGCCGCCCTCCTCGACACGGGGCGAGCGGACGAGGCCCTGCACATCGCCAATGCGGCGGTGGCCGACAGTGCATCACTCGGGCTGATCCGACTGACGGCGAAGGCCTACCTCATCCGTGGCGCCACCTACCAGTCGATACGCCAGACCGAAGACGCCCGCGACGATCTCGAGCACGCCTACCTGCTGGCCAAGGACGGCGGAGACGACGAGGTCGCCCTTGGCAGTGCACGGCGGCTGCTGATGGTCTCCGGCACGATGCGCGGGCAACAAGAGGAAGGCCGCTGGTGGGAACGCGTCGCCCAGGCCGAGGTGGAGCGCTCGGGCGACCCCCTGGAGGCGATCCGCCTGCTGCTCGATCAGGGCATGTTCGAGGCTCAAGCGTCCAACCAGGCCAAGGCCATCGACTACTACGAGCGGGCGGTCGCGCGGCTGCTGGAGCTGGGCGACGACGAGTCCACCACCTATGCCCGCGCGACCCGACTGCTGGGAGGCAGGCTCGTCAACGGCGGGGACTTCCAGCGGGCGCTCCCGCTGCTGCGCGAAGCCCAGGCCCTGTACGAACGCACGCTGGGCCCCCGGCACCCCGTGCTCATCAACGTGCTGTCGAGCATCGGTGCCGTGCATCGACTCGCGGGCAAGCCGCAGCTGGCGCGGGCCACGATCGACGAGGCACTGACCCTCGCCACGCAGACGTTCGGCCCCAACCACGTGTTGTTGACCAACCCTCTGCTGCAGCTGGTGAAGCTGCATGACGACCCCAAGCAGACCGACGAGGCCATCGCGTTGGTGCAGAAGGTCCGGGCGCTCCACGTCCCCGCGCCGCAGTCCGACCCGGTCGTCATCACGACGTTGGTGATCGAGGCCGAGTTCCAGGCACAGCGCGCGCGGTCCGATGAAGCCGAGTCAGCCTATCGGCAGGCCCTGGCGTTGAGCATCGCCGCACTTGGCCCGCTTCACCCCAAGACGGGCCAGCTCCGCGTCTCGCTGGGCTCTACGCTCGCCGCCCTCGGCCGTCGAACCGAGGCCATCGGCCATATCGAAGCCGGCCTGGCCTTGGGCGAAGATGCCCTGGGTCAGGCCGAGTCGCTGGCCACCGTGCTCGACTCCGTGGCGCACTCGTTCGAGGAGGCCGGTGATCTTCCGACCGCGCTCGAGTTCGTACGACGCGGGATCACCTTGGCCGAGCGCACGCTGGGCGCCGACGACTACCGCGTCGCCGCGCTCCACTACAACTGCTGCAGCATTCTGCGCAAGGCCGGACGGACCGAGGAAGCCTTGGTCCACTGTCGCCGCGCAGACGAGCTGACCAAGGACCAGCCCGGGTACCAGCGCGAGCGGGTCTACATTCTCAACGGTACCGGCTCGGTACTGATGGAGGCCGGGCGACTGGACGAAGCACTGGCGCTGTACCAACGCGCCCGCAAAGCGGCGATCGAGCATCTCGAGCCGGGCAGTCTGTCGTTGGCCTTGATCACGGCCAACATCGCGGAGATCCACGCCCTGCGCGGTCGGCCGAACGAGGCCTTGTCGCTGTACACGCTGTCGCTCGAGTATCGCGAGCAACGGTTCGATGCGGCCCACCCCATCCTCGCCGTTCCGCTGCTGGGCATGGCACACGCCCTCATCGATCTGGGACGGGCCGAACGAGCGCTGCCGCTGGCGAAGCGGGCGATGACGCTGACCGATCCTCCCCGTGGCACGCCGCTGGAGCACGCGCGCGCTCAGGTCGCACACGCGCGCGCCGAGACTGCCCGCCCGGGACGACGCCGATCGACCGCGGCCCTGCTAGCGCAGGCACGCGAGACCTTCGCGCAGCATCCCGACCAGGCGCGCCTCGACCTCGAGCGGCTCGAGGCCTGGGGCCTGTGAGCGGGCTCCCCGCGGAACCTCAGCGCTTGCCGATCTCGGCGTCGAGCTTCTTCTCGATGGCGTCGAGCTCGGCCATGCGGCGTTCGAAATCGTTGTCGGGCGCGATCGCCTTGCGCTCGCCCGCGCCTTCGATCGCCTTGTCGGTTCCCATGAACAGCCGATAGCCGACGTAGCCAGCCCCCGCGATCACCCCGAGCACGAGCAACGGCTTCAGCACCGAGATCACGATCCCGAGCGCGGCCAAGCCACCAAGCCCGATGAGGCCGAGCTTGACCAACGGCCAGGCTGCGCTGGGCTGTTCGTCCGCCATGGCCGACAGCATAGGGTGCGGCGCCCCCGTGGCCAAGCCAGGCAGTCAGGGCCGTGATGAGGTAGCGCTGGCCCAGTCGCAGTTGCCCTGCGCAGTCAGTTGGCTGCGCAGGGAAAAGCAAGGTCCGTGCCGCAGGCACCGCCATACTCGACGGCGGTCGAGGCAGCACCCGCGACACGGACCTTCGACGATGCCTCCACTGGGGTTAGAGCGCCCCGACCCCAAGGTGTGACGGAAAAAAGTGAACACGGCCTCGCTTCGCCGAAGCCGGGCCCGGATTCGTCGGTCTACGGCGAGCGTCCGCCATCCCACCCGGGTAGGCGACGCACCCGAACGGGCATCCGCGGACCCACGGCAGGGCACCCAACCCCACCTGGTCGAATCCTTCCGCCCATGGCAGGCGGCGGCATCGCGGCCCCCATGGCGACGTTCGCGCAGCGCCAGGGTAGCCCACGTCACAGTGGCGACCACGGCTCGATGATCGTTGGGCGGGGCCGGGGCACTACCCGGACGAGATGGCTTTGATTGACGTAAATCGGACCCGCCGAGCCCTTCGGACGGGCCTGGCCCTGGGGGCCCTGCTCGGACTGAGCGCCTGCGACTTCACCGACACCGGTCGGACGGGCGAGCTTGGGCACGGCTACTTCTTCTACGAGTGCGACAACAACCCCGACGACGGGTTTTGCGATCGCGCCGCCCTGGACCGCGAGTTCCCGGCCGCTGTCGCCGTGGGCTCGATGTTCAAGATCGACTTCGAGGCCGACGACGGGACCGAGCATCTCGACTTGGTCAGCGGCTGCCTCGACTGTCTGCAGCGCACCACCGAGGGCTTCACCATGCCCGCGCCCGGCCGTGCGCCCCTGCTGGCCGAGAACGGTGAGGGCGAGATCTTCGACATCCTCCATGTGGAGGCCAAGGACACCGCCGACATCGTCGTGCGGGTGGACGGCGAGCCGTGGCCCGATGGCCAGCTGGTGCTCCTGCCGACCACCATGCACGACCTCACCGCGACCCCGCAGGCCGCCGACGGCACCGAGCTGGGCGGCGCGCTCGCCTACAGCTGGGAGATCGCCGACGAGTCGATCGTGCAGTTTTCCTCGTCGAGCGCTCGCAACGACGTGAGCCTCATCGCCATCACCCCGGGTGAGACCACCATCACCGTCTCGACCGGGGACATCAGCTTCGAGATTCCCGTCGAGGTCAAGGAGATCGGCTGAAATGAAACGCGCAATCAAGACCACGATGGCCCTGCTCGCGGTAGCGATCGGCGCGACCGCCTGCGCGCCTCGCTACGACGGCTTCGACTGCCGCATGCTCAACGAGACGCCCACGGCGGCGCTGTGCACCGACTCTCGAATCGAGGTCGCCCGAGGTGAAGCCCTGGTGGTGCGAATCTCGCCCGTCAGCGAATCCCGCACCGAGTTCGACGACAACGTCACCGTGGAGCTGCGTACGGGCGACAACCAGCGACTGGACGTACGCCCCGGCGCAGGCGAAGAGTTCGCGCTCATCGGGCTGACGGTCGGAGAGACGATCACCGAGGTGTGGATCGATGGCGAGCTGGAAGACGAGATCGTCACCCGGATCATCGCCGCCGATCCCAGCGGCCCGAGCGACTGAGACACTCGCGGGCGTTGCCCGACCCCAAGGCCCACCAAGACCTCGACGCCGACGACCGGCGCGAGGTCTTCTTCGTGGGCTGCGGCGAGACCACGACGGGACCGTACGAGTTCGAGCGCGAGGCTCCGCGCCACCATCGGCGCCATCGGTGGAGATCCGGTCGGCGGGGTATCCACCACCTCTGAGCGCCAACACACGGCCGCCACGACGCCGGTCGGTCGCCCGGCCCGAGCGCCGCTCCACCTCACCGCGATGAGCCTGGTAATCTCCGGGCCATTCGCGGTTTGTCATGATTACGGTTCGTCGCTCTGATACCGGTGCCCATGTCCTCATCCACGAGCCGTCACAGACGGTGATGGTGGGCGAAGACCTCGCGGCGACCTACGCCAAGATGGAACAACACCTGGGCGAACACCCGACGCTGGCCTCGGCCAGCGACACGGCCGCTCGGGCTCCGCAGACCAACCCGCGCTGGGCGTGGCTGGTGGGGTTGGGGGCCGTCGCCCTGCTCCCGCTGTTGTGGCTGGCCGTTCTCCACTACACCTTGGGTGGCCTCATCGATGAGTTGCGCGCTGCCCCGCCTGCAGCCACCGACTCGGAGCAGGTCCAAGACCTCCAGGCTCAGCTGTCGGCCCTCGAACAGAACGTCTCGCGGCTGGAGGATGCTCTCGGCCGCGCCCGGGTCGGTGCAGCCACCGACGCCGCAGCCACCAAGACCCCACCGCGCCGGCCCGCCGATCGCTCGCGCCCAACCCCGCCCGTCGACAAAGCGCAAGACGCCGAGCGTGCGCGTGACGACAAGGCTCGCGCCGCCATGATCGACCGTCGCCGACAGGCCGCCGCCGACCAAGACGACGCCGACCAGCCGTAGCCGTGAGCGACGAACAACCGCTCGACCCTTTGGCGGGCACGCCCTTGCCGAGCCAACACGCCGAGGTCGGTGTGGAGACCCGGCGATTGCAGCAGGCGATCGCCACGAGCTTGTTCGGCGACGCGGCACCGGCCGACCCCGTGCAGATCGGCCGCTTCGCCATCACCGAGCGACTGGGCTCTGGCGGCATGGGCGTGGTCTATCTGGCCCACGACCCTCGGCTCGAGCGGCCGGTTGCGCTCAAGGTGATGCGCAAGGACCTGCAGCACGCCGCGCGCGACCGCATGGTCCGCGAAGGCCGTTCGCTCGCTCGCCTCGATCACCCCAACGTCGTCCCCGTCTACGACGTCGGCTTCGTCGACGGCCGGGTGTTCGTCGCGATGGGCTATGTGCGCGGGCAGACCCTGCGCGAGTGGATGGCGGCCAACCCTTGTCGCAGCCGCCGCAACGTCGACGACACGGTGGCCCTGTTTCAGCGCGCCGGAGCGGGCCTGGCCCATGCCCACACCGAGGGCATGGTGCATCGCGACTTCAAGCCCGACAACGCGCTGGTGGGCGAAGACGATGCCGTGCGCGTGGTCGACTTCGGGCTCGCCGCCCCCGCTCCGGGCCCAAGCGACCCCACCGGGGTGGGCCTCACGCTCGACAGTCGTCAACAGACCCTGCCCGGCAACGAGTCCGAGCTGTCGGAGTCGCGGCTGACCGGCGACGGCGAGGTGGTCGGCACCCCCGCGTACATGTCTCCCGAGCAGCTGCTGGCGCAGCCCGCCGATCACCGCAGCGATCAGTACTCCTTTTGCGTGGCGCTGTACGAGGCCCTGCATGGCGAGCGCCCGTTCGGCGGCAAGACCATGCTCGCGCTTCGCAACCAGGTGCTCATCGGCGACAGGCCCTCCACCCCCAATGCCGTCGTGCCGCGGTGGATCAACGACGCCGTGCTGCGCGGCCTGAGCCGGGAGCCGGCCGAGCGCTTCGAGAGCATGGACGCCCTGCTCCAGTGCCTCGCCGACGACCCCGCCGTACGCCAGCGTCGACGCGTGACCCGGGTCGCCGCCTTCGTGGGCGTGGTTGGTGTTGCCGGGTTCGCCTACGCCCAGGGGCGCCGTGAAGAGGCGATCGAGCCGTGCCCCATCGTCGAGGACGCGTCGGTCGGTGGTTGGGACGAGCCGGGGCGCACCGCCGTCCGCGAGACCCTGCTGCAGGGCGACGCCCCCTATCGTGAGCAGACGTGGGCCACGGTCGAGACCAACCTCGACGAGTACGCGCGCCAGTGGACCGCCATGCAGCACGACAACTGCCTCGCCACCCGCGTCCGGGTCGAGCAGAGCGAGCAGCTGTTCGACATGCGCCAGGGCTGCCTCGCCGACCGCGAGCGGTCGCTGCGAGCGGTCGTCGAGGTGCTCGGCTCGGGCAATCCCGATGTCGTGCTGCGGGCCGCCACCGTCTCTCAGGGTCTGCCTTCGCTCTCCGTTTGCGCGTGGTCGCCCGCGTTCGTGAGCCCCGCCCCCATTCCCCAGGACCCGGAGCTCGCCGAGCAGGTGGAGCAGGTGCGGGAGCGCTTGGCCCGGGCCGAGGCCACCGGTCGAGCCGGGCTCTACACCGCGGGGCTCGAGCAGGCCCGCGCCGTCGCCACCGATGCCGCCTCGATCGACTTCGATCCGCTCCGTGTCGAGATCGAAGAGAGGATCGCCACCGCCGAGTACCGTCTTGGTCAGTACGATGCAGCCGAGAGCCGACTCGACGACGTGTTTTGGCTGGCGCTGTCGGCCAAGCACGACCGTGTGCTCGCAGCGGTCGCCGTGCACCGCGTCGACGTGAGCGTGCAGCGAGCGGACGGTGACCAGAGCGACGAGTGGGAACGTCGCGCGCGCGCAGCCCTGGCTCGCATCGGTGGGGACACCATGCTCGAGGCCGCCCTCGAAGGTGCACTGGGCCAGCGCGCCAACGACGAGTCGCGGACGGCCGATGCCATCGAGCACAAGCGCAAGGCCGTGGAGCTGTCACGGCAAGCCGAGAGCCCCGACCCAGGCTTCACCGCCGACCTGCTGTCGTCCTACGCATCCACGATGATGCGCCAGGGCCAGATCGACGAGTCGATCCCGATCTACCGTGAAGCCATCGACCTGCTCGACGGCATCGTCGGCCCCCATCACCCGTCCTTGGCCTCGGTCCACAACAACCTCGGCATTGCCCTGCTGACCAACGGCGACCCCGAGGCCGCGCTCGAGCAGCTGCTGACCGCGCTCGAAGTCTATCGCGAGGTCTATCCCAAGGGGCACATCGAGCTGGCCAACACCCTCGCCGTGTTGGGCTATATCCACAACGACCGTGGCCACCTCGACGAGGCCGCCACCTTCCTGCTCGAAGCACTCGCGATGTTCCGCGAGGTCATGGGGCCCGATCATCCAAAGGTCGGCTAGACCTTGCACGCACTGGGACGGGTGCGCATGGAGCAGCGGCGCTACGACGAGGTGCGCACCCTCGTGGACGAGGCGCGTGCGCTCTACACCCGTCGCTCCGAGCCCGATGGCGCCAAGACCGGTGACATCGAGAACCTGCTGGGCGAGGCCGAGCTGGGACAGGGCAACCACGCCGCTGCCCTCGAGGCCTTTGGCCGTAGCCTCCAGCACCGCTCCCGACAGCTCGGCGAAGACAGCCCGTGGCTCGCCAAGGACTACCGGGCGCTGGCCCGAACCCACTCTGCCATCGGCAACCTCCCCCTCGCCTTGGAGAACCTCGACCGTGCGATCGCGATCCGAGCCAAGGCCTTCGGTCCCGACAACGCCAAGGTCGGCCCACTGTGGCAGGTACGAGGGGACATCCAGCGCGAGCATGGGCAGCTGGATGACGCGGTGACGTCGTACTCGCGGTCCATCGAGATCTTGGAGGCGGCTGGTGCCACCAACGCCACCGTCTTGGCCCGGGCTCACCTGGGGCGGGCACTGGCGAGCGCAGCGAATGAGCCCAATGCGGATGGGCCCAATGCGGATGATCTGGCAGCGGCGCGGAAGTATGCAGCAGGGCTACCGGACGACGTGGCGCTGCATGAGGCGCTGGTTGACGCCAATCCCTCGGGTTGAGAGCCACACGCGCTCGATTTTCCGGTATAGGTCCCGCCATGGGTCGGTGACGCACTGGGCTTGGGCGTAGGTACGCGGACCGATCGAATACGCGGTGGCCGACAGCCAGTATCGATGCGTCAAGCCCACGAGGGTTGGTGTTCTTCAGATCGAGCGTCGTCGCCGAGAGTGGTCAGCGGGTCCAAGACGTCGCGGTCGCCCGATGAGGTCACGCCTTGACCGCTATCGTCCAGCTCATGGGTACCGTCGTTGACGTGGTTGGACTCGTTGACGGACATCAGGGCGTGGTTGACCACCGTGATGCAGGGGCTCTTGAGTGCCTCGATCTCGTCGGCCAGCTCGCCCGTGCCTCCAACGCACCCGTGAACTCGGTGGTTGTCGGTTCCGCCGAGGAAGCACTACGGTTCCGGGTGGCGGGTGTTCCTGACGGCTGCCCGGGGGCCGAAGCCGACACCCCGCCGCACGAGGGGCGAGCCCGAAGGAGGATCTCGTCCTTCGGGCTCGCCCCGTGGCGGGAAGATCATCAATATCCCGAATGTCACCGGGGTCTACCACTTGTTGTTTGGCACGATCCAAAACTTCTCTCGCGGCATCCATCTCACCGTGGGCGATATGAACCTGCCACAGAGTCTTCAGCACGGACCCCTGGGTTCCATTGGTTGTCGAGCAGTCGCCGCTCCAGCACCTCGAGTGCGTGCGCGCCGAGCCTGGCCGCGCGGCCGTACTCCGCTGCTGCGTAGAGCCCCGACGCCAAGGGTTTCTCCTGGGCGAGTCCAATGTGGAGGGAACAGGGGTTCACCCCCCGGCGGCATCGGCACCCCCAAGCTCCCGTAGGTCCGACCGGCACGAACTCTCGGAGGGCCTGACTCAGCTTCCCGAAGGGCCTTCTGTGACAGTGGTCATCGTCAGAGTAATCGCACCAGAGCTACTATTCGATGTATTGAAATAGTAGGTCGTGTTTGCGTTGGAGAAGATGTATCTGCTGGTCAGTGAGGACGGAAAGGCTGGCTTCGAAGTGGAATGTACACACGTGGACGAATAATTGAATTCGTGACCGTCGCGCCGTTGCCTGCGGCAATCGAATCTGCAGTTCTTGCCGCCGCATTGCTCCAGGACAGAGCGTTTCCCATAGACGTAGATATTGGCTGCCGTGTAGACTGGCGGGCTCACTTGCGTATCGATCCGGGCGTTCATCTGAGGCTTCCTTTGAAGTTTGGCAGGGGTGGACAAGACAGAGAATCAACAATCCAGCATTTAAGAACTCCGAAGCGGGGCGACATCCGACGATGAAACTAGGGGGTCATCGTTTGCTCGAGCACGTCGTCAATTCCCTCGAGTTCAGCAGGGTCCGTCGTCGGTTGCTTGGCGCGGTCCAGGTACGCTCTTGCAACATCGCTGCGGTCGTGTTCCACGCCAGTCCGCGACGCGACCGCCCGCCGCCCGCACGACCCAAGGCTCGGGCCGTCGCTCGATCTACGGAATGTCGTGGGGCGTCGAGTTCTGCCTGTACACCGAGGCCCGACATACCCCTCGGGCCCGTGACTCGTGTGCAGGGTTTCCCTTGTCGTCAGTTCGTTCCTGGACTCGTGTGGCGTGGGCGCGACTTCGGTCGTTCAGCAACCTCGGAGCACGGAAGTCAGCAACATCCGACGGCGACGTTTCAGGACGGCGCTATCGCTGATGTCTGCCCCCGGCCCTTCTCCGGCCCAGTCCGCGGTCGCATCGGCGCGCGGCGTCACGATGGGGAACGCAGGATCGCTGTCGTCCATGAGACGGAAGAACTCGATCAATTTCCGTGCTTCTCCCTCCACCGCCTCGCTGAGGTCGTCCAGCGAGAGCTCCCCGACGATGAGGTCGGTGAGCTGAGTCCGGGTGAGGGTGATCGTCACCTGTGGGGTCTCTTCACCGAAGCTACCGTCGGCCACATTGTAGCTCAGCGCGCCATTGCTCACCCGCACGAGCCACGGTGTGGTGACGGCGTCTTTGATCACCCACTTCATGACGATGCTGGTCTTGGCCGCCTTTGGACCGATGAGCGAAGCGGCCAGGGCATCGAAGACCATGGCCGTCGAAATGGCCTCGACCATGTCCCGGCTGCTGGCCTCGACACTGCTGGACACGATCCCCTCACGTAGCTCCTTGGCTCCCATGAGATAGAAGCTGCGCCACGGGGCAGACTCGGCCTGGTAGCCGAGCTGCTCGAAGGCGTCCGCCTGCAGGTTCTTGGCCGTCGTATTATCCGGTTCCGCGTAGACCAGGTGTCCGAGGAGCTGAGCGGCCCAGCGATAGTCACCTTCCTCCGAGGCGAGGTTGGCCGCGGCGATGACCCCTTCGGCGTCGCCCATGAGCTCGACGTACTTCGCCGCGCTGTCGGCCGGCGACAGTGCGTGCAGGTGGGTAGGATTTCCGTCGAACCAGCCCATGTACCGATCGTAGACCGCCTTGACATTATGACTGATAGTTCCATAGTAGCCCCGACATCCCCACTCCTGGGTCAGTCCGGGCGACATCTCGAACACCTCGGCGACTTCGATCCCGGTGTAGCCCTTGTTGAGCATGCGCAGCGTCTGATCGTTGAAGTAGCGATACATGTCGCGCTGCTTGCTCAGAAAATCCCGGATGTTGGCATTGCCCCAGGTCGGCCAGTGGTGAGAGGCGAACATGATCTCTGCATCGCCAAACATCTCGAGTGCCTCGTTGAGATAGTTGGACCAAGCCAGCGGGTCGCGAACCGGGGCGCCGCGCAGGGTCTGGAGGTTGTGCATGTTCTGGGTGACGTTCTCCGCTGCGCAGAAGATCTTCCGCTCGGGGAAGTAAAAGTCGACCTCGGCGGGGGCCTCGCCGCCCGGAGTCATGTGGAAGACGATCTCGATGCCCGCCAGCTCGACGGTTTGGCCGGTATGAGTGATGTCGAGTGTCGGACTGAAAACGGAGACTCGCCCCATGGAACTGGTCTTGCCCAAGCCGCAATCCACCTGGCCCTTGTCATCGGCGGGCAAGAGCGCGCCGTACATGTACATCGCCCGGCGAGCCATTGCCACGCCAGCGTAGACGTTCTCGCTCACCGCGTGCTCGAGGAATCCCTCGGGGGCAATGATCTGCACACCGTCCGCGATCTGTTGCTCCGTCACCACCCCACCAACTCCTCCGAAGTGGTCCACGTGGCTATGAGTGTAGATGACAGCCACAACCGGGGTGTCCGCATTCTGGGGTCGGTTCTCCCGGTAGAGCCGAAGACCGGCGGCGGCGCATTCACACGAAATCATCGGATCGATGATGATGAGGCCGCCATCGCCCTCGATGATGGTCATGTTGGACATGTCGAAGGCTCGGACCTGATAGAAGCCCTCGGCGATCTCGAAAAGGCCATTGAGTGAGTTTAGCCTGGCCTGACGCCAGAGGCTCGGGTTGACGGTGTCCGGTGTGGGGGCGTCTACAGTCTGTTGCTCGTAGGGCTCTAGGCTCCAGACCACGCGTTGTTCATTCGGATTGTCGGGATCGACATCACCCGGCACTTCACTTCGGATGACGACATGGTCCCAGGTCGCGATGAAACCACGGCTCGCGTCGACGAACGACTGCTCGTCATCGAACGGCAGAGTATTGGCATGGTTGCAGTTGACGTGCTTGGTGTGTTGGCTCGCGCCTTTTCGTGTATCGGACATGGGGGCTCCAAAATCCTCGTGGAGGAGGATGGGTCTGTGAGTAGAGTCGAGTAAGCCAACCCGCCCAACGCAGAGCCGCTCGGATGCCGTGGTGACGGTCTCGAGCAGACACGGGTCGTCTCCCTCGGCTCGAAGGTACGGCCTGTCGGGCCTGAGATCCGTGGTGACTCCGTTGTGATCCGTTGCGAGATGTTGCGCGCGCATGGCCAACGTTGGTGGGCTGGGGCTCGCCTCCACCCGCCGGGATCGCGCATCCTGTCCCTTGGCGCCGTGCGCTCGATGCCGTCGAAGAAGGAGACGATGTCCGTCAGGCTGGCGTCAGCCCGGCTGCTTTGGGCGCGCGCGGCGTGACATCGGCGTCAATCTCACTCGTTGACCCCCTCGAATGGGGGCACCTGCCATCCCGACGACGGCGCCGTGCGGGATCGGGCTGGTCTTGGGCGCATGCCAGCCGCTGCCTCCCGTACGCGAGGAGACCGAGTGCCTCGCGCTCGACACCGACTTCGACGCCCCGGCGTGCGCGGGCACCCTGGCTCAGCGCGAGACCACGGTGGGTCGCACCCGCCCGGTCAGGCGCAGACGAAACGTGGCCGAGGTGCGCTCGCCCGTCAGGCCGGCGCCGGGCGGCGGTAGCCCTCGAACACGGCGATACCGAGGAACAGCACCCCCATGCCGCTGAACGTGTCCTTGACGATCTCCATCAGCACCAACCACAGCAATGTACCGACCACCTCGAGGGCCGAGGCGTCGCGGGCCAGGCCGAGCTCGTCGTCTGCGGGCGCGTCGGTGGGGGACGGGACCCCGTCGGCTGCGTCGGCCTCCACCACCACTGGGTCCGGATCGTCGATAGGCCCCGCGTGCTGGAGCTGTGAGAACAACATCCCGAACACCACCAGCAGCTGCGCACCGAAGTAGCAGACCGCAGCCGCCACCGCGCCCACGACCTGCGACTGCGGCGTGCGTCCGCCCTTGGCCGCCCCGACCCCCGCCAGCACCCCCAGCACGATGGCGATGAGCCCGACCTCGTACTCGGTGATGATGGTGAACAACGCCCACACCAGCGCGCCGATGCCCCCGAGCCCGAAGGCCCACCCAATGGAGCGCCCCGGGCGAAATCGGTCCGGCTCGCGCGGGGGCTGCTCGGTCGCGGTGACCATGGCCTGGACGTCTCGTGGCGGCAGCTCGACCCGCGGGCCCGACTGCGATCCAGACGCGTCCGAGTCGTCGGAGATCGAAGGGTCGGCCGACTCGCTTGGCTCGTCGTCGAACGATGCGAACGGGTCGACCGGCTCGAATGGGTCTTGGACGTCGGCGGGGGACTCGGGCTTCGGCGCCATCGCCTTTGGTTATGTCCGGCGACGGCCAATTCCACGAACCGATCCTCGACAAACCACGACGAATGACACCAAGGGGGCAGTGGGTCCGAACCTGCACCGCCGCGCGAGGCTCGACCGGGGACCGCCCGGTCGAGCCCTATCGGAGCCTCTGGACGACCACACCGGGTCACGGTGGGTGCGGTTGAAGGCCGCGATGCCGATCGAGTTCTTGGGGCCGGGCGATTTAGAGCGCGGAGAAAAAACGTCACGGGCTGAATACTCGAGACCGACCGTTGTATCTGATGGCATCGCTGATGCTCGTCGTCCCCCGACTACTGTCGGGCCAAACGGCCGAGCATCGACAATGAAGGGGAGGTGAGCAGTGAGCGGGAAGCTGCAGGGTCTTGCAATGGGTTGGGTACTCCTTCAGTGCGCATGTTACGCAGGAGGAGCGGACGTGGAGGTCGAGATCGCCTCGACGGGTGCCGATGGAGAGTCCGAGGATGGGGCGACCGCGGATGGGGCGACCGCGGATGAGACGACCAGCGGGGCCGAGCCGAGCTGCGGCAACGGAGTCGTCGAAGACGGCGAAGAGTGCGACGGCGACGACTCGCCGGCCGACAGCTGTGACGTGCTGGGCTTGGAGCCAGGCCCGCTGTCGTGCCGTTCGGACTGCACCTACGACGTCACGCGGTGCGGCGCAGTGCCGGCTGCGCCGGTGATGCAGTTGAGGTTCGCGAGCATCAAGCGCTTCGAGTTCACATGGGACGCCGTACGCGGCGCAGACTACTACCGACTCGAGGAGAGTTTCGCTCCCGGAGAGCCGCTGGTGCAGCTGGGCGAGGACATCACCGGGTTGTCGGTCTCGTTCGAGATGCCGCTCCACGTGCGGTGGGGCGCGCGCTACCGGCTGCTGGCCTGCAACGCAGCCGGATGCACTTCATCGGAGCTGGCCGAGGTGACGGACTCGTTGGTCAGCGCGGTAGGCTACGTCAAGGCGTCCAACACCGAAGCGGGCGACGGGTTCGGCCACGAGGTCGCCATCAGCGAGGACGGCAATACGCTCGCGGTGGGTGCAGTCCGTGAGAGCAGCGGTAGCACGGGGTCCAACGGCGCCCAGGACGACAACTCGCTCGAGCACTCGGGGGCGGTCTACGTGTTCGTGCGAGATGGCCTCGGCTCCTGGACGCAGCAAGCATACCTCAAGGCTTCGAATCCCGGAGCGTTCGACGAATTCGGCTACAGCGTGACCCTGAGCGACGACGGCAACACGCTCGCTGTGGGCGCGAGATTCGACGTGCAAACGAATGGAACGGAGCGGGACGGAGCGGCCTACGTATTCGAGCGAGACGCGCTCGGCGCCTGGTCACAGAGCGCGTATCTCAAGGGAGAGAACACAGAAATTACCGACGAGTTCGGCGCCAACACGGCACTGAGTGGAGACGGCGATACGCTCATCGTGGCCGCCCATCGACAGCTCGACGTCATGACCCTCAGTCGGGGCGTAGTCTACGTATTCGGTCGAGATGGCAACGGCGGCTGGGTACAACAACAGCGGCTCATGACGTCTCACCAAGGGTTCTTTGGCTCGAGCGTGGCGGTCAGCGACGACGGCAACACGATTGCGGCAGGTGCGTTCGCCGAGGACAGCGGCGCGACGGGAGTTGGGGGCGATCAGAACGACACGTCGGCCGAAGCCTCGGGGGCGGCATACATCTACACCCGGGACGACGTAGGGGCGTGGTCCCAGCAGGCGTACATCAAGGCATCCAATACCGACGCCGGCGACTACTTCGGTTACGCGGTGGCGCTCAGCGGCGATGGTGAGATCCTTGCGGTCAGCGCCTCGCACGAGGGCAGCAATGCGACCGGAGTCGGGGGCAACCAGGACGACGACTCGGCTTCCGAGTCGGGGGCGGTCTACATCTACTCTCTCGGAGGCGCGTGGTCGCAGCAGGCGTACATCAAGGCCTCCAACACCGGCGCCGGCGACGAATTCGGCCACAACATCGCGATGAGCGACGACGGCCAGATGCTCGCTGTCGGGGCGCTGCTCGAAGGCGGAGGCGGAGTGGGCCACGGGGGCGACCAGACCGACGACTCGCTCTCCGCGACAGGAGCGGTCTACGTGTTCGAGAACAACGGACAATGGTCGCAGCGGAGCTACCTCAAGGCCCCCAACACCGACGAAGGCGACGCCTTCGGATTTACCTTGGCTCTGAGTGGAAGCGGGGAGACGCTCGTCGTCGGCACGCCCTCCGAGGACAGCAACGCGACCGGTGTGGGCGGGGACCAGCTCGACAACTCCGTAGCAGGCGCCGGAGCCGTCTATCTGTACTGATCACCCCTGGGACGCGATGGAGGGCGCGGACGATTGCCGACTCATGTCGACGGCCCCGCCGTCCTGTGGAGCAGCAGCCGACGGCCAGCCCTGCGCAAAGACGGATTCGGCCTCGCCGTGGCCGACATCGACGCCGCGGTTCCGACGGATGTCGAGGACGACGTAAACCACGTCGCAGCGCAACGACGCGGCTATCGACAGCGTTCGCCCAACCTTCATCGCATGCCGGGGGGAGGGACCTCGGTCCACGCCACGCCTTCTTCGCAGGCGATTCGACGCCCCTTGGGGTAGAGATCGCCGACTCACCATCACAACTTGCTCGTCGGTCGGTGGGGGCAGCGGAAAAAGCCTACGGAGCCGCCTTCGCGAGTCTCGTATACGCCATCGAGAAGCAGTGCATGCAAGTGGACCTCGAGCAACTCACCCCGGAGCAGGTCGGGGCGGAACCTCGAAGCGCCGAAGCCCTCGAAGCAAAGGCGGTGTCGTCGACGAGATCGCCTACGGGCGCTACGACATCCCGGGCGACGCGTTCGGGGCCATTGCCGCGGCCCTGGTCGAAGAGCACGGCACGCCCACCCACGAGGACGAGCGCCATCGCGCCGGGGCGGCCGGTGACCTCGACATCTCCTTGCGCAGCGAGATGCAGGATGCCGGCTTGCTGACGTCCCTCGTCGTCCGGCGCCGGATCCCGGTCGCGGCCACGAGCCCCAGCGCGCTCGCCGAGGCCCTCGAAGCAGTCTTCGACGAGCTCGAAGCCGTCGAGTTCAGGCCCAAGAGCGCTGGATTCGAGATCTCCGCGGACGTCGTGGGCTACGAAGACGGCATCTTGCTGTCGTGGCCGACGAACCCGATGCAAGAGGTGGGCTTCGCGTCGCAGTTCGTCGATGCAGTCCTCGCGGAGCTGCGCGATCTGGAGCAGCTGCGGGACGACACCGACTGAAACCAACGAATGGTGTTGTCGCTGCCCTGGCCGACGTGCTGCGGCAGGACCGAGCGGTGCGCGAGCTGATGGGGTTGCCCTGGGCGGCGACGAGTTCACAGTGGGCGAGCCCGCGCCGCTGCGGTTTCAGTGCTACTGCGGCCCCGAGCGGGCGCGGAGGGTGGCATCTACGCTGGGAGCGGACGACCTGGTGGCGCGGGCCGACGAATAGGGCGGCACCGAGATCAAGTGCACGTACTGCTCGAAGGTCTACACGCGGAGCTGCGAGCGCTGGCCGAGCAGCTGCGCACCCAGCACAGCTGAGCGATCCCGACGCTTGCTATCCTCGGTGCGCATGGGAAACCGACCGGGGATGGAGGGCGTCGCCAAGCCGCAGTGCTTCATCACCGGGACGGGGCGCTGCGGGTCGACGGTGCTCTCGCGCATGCTCATGCGGCACCCCGACGCGCTCGTGTTGCGCGAGTTCTTCTCGACGCTCGACGCGAGGCGCTTTGCGGCCGGGCCCGTCGACGCCCCAACCCTGGCGAGCATCCTGAGCGCCGACCGGCACCCCGTGCTCCCGTTCCTGCAGCGGGGCGGCACGATGCCGGAGATCCTCTACCGTCTCAGCGAGGCCCAGCGGCGCGAGCCCGGGCTGCAGGTCCCCGGCCTGCAGCTGGTCGCGCTGCCGTACCTGACCGACGATCCCGCGCGCCTGTACGCGGAGACGATCGAGTGGGCGCGGTCGCAGCCTTCCCGGCGACTCGCGGAGCACTACCCCGCGCTGTTCGGCTTCCTACGTGCGCAGACGGGCCGACGCGTGGCCATCGAGGCGTCGGCGACCAACAACGTCGACCTCGAGGTGTTCCCCTACTGTCGGGTGCTGCACGTGCATCGCTCGGGGCCGGAGGTCGTGCTCTCGATGGCCCAGCATCCGTTCTTTCGGCTGATGGCGGCGCTGGCCCTCGATCCGCTGACCGCCGAGCAGTGGGCAGTGGTGCGGGCGAGGTTGGCCCGTGACGAGGACGATCCCCTGGTCGCTCGCATGGCCGTGCGCCCGTCGCCGCGTCTCGATACCTTCCTCGCCCACACGTGGACGACCGCGGTCGCCCGCAACGTTCGCATGCTGGGTCGGCTACCCCGCGAGCACGTGCTCGAGCT
Organism: Deltaproteobacteria bacterium; assembly: GCA_022601155.1. GTDB lineage: Bacteria > Myxococcota_A > Polyangia > Nannocystales > Nannocystaceae > Paraliomyxa. Next base: position 33,951 of record JAHZJA010000556.1, read on the forward strand.
GGCGTTCGAGGATCTGCTGGCCTCTCCGGAGGCGACCCTGCAGCGGGTGGCGGAGTTCTTCGGACTGTCGCCGGATCCCGTGTGGGCGCGAGACGTCGCGACGATGCTGCGCCCGGTCGAGCTGCGGTTGCCCGGGCTGGAGCCCGACCGACAGCGGGAGCTCGCACGGCTGTGTGCAGTGGGGCAGATCCTCACCGGCCGTGAGCAACGCGAGCGCCTCGATCTGCTGGGTTAGACCCCGCTACCAGGGCTGACGCATCTGTGCCGCACGGTTGCGCTCGCGCAGGGCCTCCTCCCGCTGGGCGGCGCTGACCCACCGGGTGTCGGCGGGCATGTGGTCCCGCAGGGAGGCGAGGGCGACGACGCGCACGGTGGCCGTCGGGGCGCGCCTGCACCCATGCCAGCGGATGAGCAGCATGCCGTCGCGACGCCCGACGGTGTCCAGCCAGTGGGCGACGCCCGGATCGGCGGGGCTGACCACGGCCCTGAACTTGCCGTCGGCATCGGGACGCGCGGTGTGGCCGTTGAGGGTGGACTGGTGGTGGGTGTAGTCGAGGGTGCAGGCCAGGTCGTCGGCGAGGTGAACACACCAGTAGCGGCACCCGTCGGGGACGTCGGTCTCGAGCACCAGCGCGTGACCTTCGTCGAGCGCGAACAGCCCGCGGGTGTAGTGCAGGTGGGGCACGCGGCCGGGCTCGGTGACCGCCCGGGTGTCGACCCGGTTGATGAACCCCGCCTCGCGCCAGCGCTCCACGATGGGGTGCGCCAGCGACAGCTGCACGTGACTGTCGAGCCACGCGACGGAGCGGCAGAGGCGTTCGAACAGCTGGGGGGCGGTCGGCAGGGGAGGCCGAGCGGGACGATCGAGGCGCTCGATGGCGAGGCGAGCACTGATCTCCGTACGCCAGTCGTAGTGCCGCTGTCGCACCAGCACGTGGGTCGCCCCGGGATCGAGGGCCCACCACGTGCCCTCGTACCCGGGAGGGCGGACGCGGGACAGGACGACCTCCACGCGACCGTCGCGGGTCGCCGGGAGGGCATCGAGGTCGTGCTCGGCCAGCCCGGGACCCATCGCGCCCGTCCCCAGGGGAACGAGCTGGCCGGAGCCGATCTCCACGCTGACGAAGTGCACTGTGCCCCGGTCTCCGCTGATGCGATACACCCCGTGCTCGTCGATCGGGGCGACCTGAATGCTGTCGTCGGCGTTCGGGAACTGGCCCCGGAACAGGCCGCTGAAGCGCACCGGGAGCTGGGGATACTCGGCGTCGTGATGCACGTGCGACAGGTAGCCGGCTCCGAGGTCGCGCAGCATCAGCTGGCACAGGCGGGCGCGGGCGAGGGCGTCGTCGGGATCGGGGAGTCGGGCGAGGGCATCGTTGCCGATGCGCTCGAGCTCCGACAGCAGCGCGGACCACTCGGTGCGGGGGCTGGTCATGACGCCCGCACCAGATGAGCCTCGGTCTGGGACGGGATCGCCTCGATGGCGGGGCCCAGGACCCGCGTGCCGGGCAGTCGGTCCATCTGTAGGCGTCGTCGGCTGCGGGTCGCAGCGCGGACGAGCGCCGCGACGAAGGTGCTGGCCTCGAGCCAGGTGAGCTGGTGTCCCGCACAGAAGTGAGCGCCGCCGCCGAAGCCGGCCGAGTCTACCGGGTCGCGCGGTCGACCCAAGTCGGCCCAGCGCCGGGGATCGAAGCGCATCGGGTCGCGGTAGCGCGAGGGATCGGTGAGCAGCGACGGCAGCGGCACGAGCAGGGTGGTCCCCGGCACGATGGGTCGTCCTGCCACGTGCAGACCCTCGCCCGCCCGCCGCGTCAGCCCGATCATGATCGGTCGCATGCGCATCGCCTCCCGCAGCAGCCCCGCGAGCAGGGGAAGCTCGGCGAGCGTGGCCGCGGTGCGGGGCAGCGCGTCCATACCGTCGACCTCCGCCGCGACCTCGTCCCACAGCCGACGATCGGTGGCGAGGTAGGCGAGCATCCACGTGATGGCCTGCGCGCTGGTGTGCACGCCCGCGGCCAGCAGGTGGCGAAGGTTGTCGAGCAACTCCTCGTCGGTGAGGCCCTGCTCGGCATCCTGCTGCTCCTGCACCAGCCGGGACAGCAGATCCGTGGCGCCGGGCCGGGACCGGGCCTGCGCGATCCGAACCTCGAGCTGCGCGTCGATCCAACGCTTGGCCCGCTGCGCGAACCATCGCGGCGTGCCGATTCGCTCGCTGCTCAGCGGGAAGAAGCCCAGGGTGAAGCGCTGGTAGACCCGCTGCCATTCGGCTGCGTGCCCCGAGTCGATGCCCAGCAGGCCCAGCGCGACCGACATCGTGTACACCCGCGTCACCTCGCTCAGCCGTCCGCCGCCTCGGGTGAGCATCTGGTCGACGCCGCGGGCGGCGTGGGCATGGACCATCGGAGCCAGCTCCGCCAGCCGGGACAGGCCGCCGAGGAGCGGCCGACGCACGCGTCGGTGCTCCTGGCCGTCGAGGGCGGAGATCACCCGGCGACCCAGCAGGTGGGCGTGCTTGCGCGCGAGCGATCGCTGCGCTCGCCGGTGGTCGGTGGTCATGATGAGGTCCCGGAAGGCCGCCTCGCCGTGGGCGACCAGCGTCCACGAGCTGAACCCCGGGTCCACCCAGAAGAGGTTGCCGTGGGCCTCGGCCCCGGCCTGGAAGAACCGCCAGGGGTCGCGGTTGATCGCGGGATAGTGACCGAGCACGGGCCAACGCCCCGTCGCGACGGGGAAGCCCTGGCGCCCGGGATGAGGGGACGGGCTCATCCTTCACCTCCGGTCAGGCCCAGGCCGAACACCACGAGCCCGAGGTGGAGGAACGTCATCCAGAACGAGACGGGCAGGCGGGCGACCACGCGCTCCCGGTCGGCGACGATGTCGACCCCGGGGGCGAAGCTGGACCCGAGCAGGGCCAGGTCCATGAGCAACAGCAGAGATCCCGCGAACCAGGGGCGCCCCAGCGCGAGCAAGGCCAGGCCCATCAGGCCGAGGGCGCAGTTGAGCAGGCCGAAGCGGGCGCAGGTGTGGCGGGCGGCCGTCGGCCAGTACGAGCAGTAGACGTGGGTGCGGGTGAACTCGGCGGCGAGGCTGCCGAAGCTGGCGGCCAAGGCACAGACGGCGAGGATGATGAAGGCGGTCATGCTCTCGGACTCCTGACGTCAGTAGCCGGCCTCGACGTCGACGCGACCGGGGGGCAGCTCGTGGTGTGCGAGCCGGTGCAGGGCTGCCCGCAGCTCGGCCTCGCGGGTGGCGGCGCTGCTGCGCACCAGGCCCGCGCGGTGGGGGCTCAGCACGACGTTGTCGAGCTGCCAAAAGGGGCGGTGTGCGGGCCAGGTGAGCGCGCGGTCCGTCGCCTCGTGCGGGAAGTCGTACCAGACGTCGAGCCCCGCGCCGCCGAGGCGGTGACGGAGCAGGGCGTCGTATAGCGCGTCTTCGTCGACGATCTGCGCCCGCGCGACGTTGACGAGCACGGCCCCTGGAGGTAGCCGGGCGAGGCGGTCGGCGTCGAGCAGCCCCGTGGTCTGCGGGGTCAGGGGCGCGCACACGAACAGGAGATCCGCGGCGGGCAGCAGATCGTCGAGCGCCCCCGCGGGGTGCAGCTCGATGCCTTCGACCACCTGCGGACGGTCGAGTCGGCGCTGCGTACCCCGAACCGTGACGCCCAGCGCCTGCAAGGCGGCACCGAGCCGCCGACCGACGTGTCCGCAGCCGACGATCAGGGCCGTGCGTTCGCCGAGCGTGGAGGCACACGGCGTACCGAACCGCGGCCGCCAGTCGCCGCCCCGCAGCGCACGGTCCAGCGGGACCACGCGCCGGAGCACGCACAGCGCCAGAGTCAGCGCGAGCTCTGCGACCGCGGTGGCGTGGTGATGCACGTTGAACACCGGGAGCTCCGGGCGCGCGGCGAGGAGATGGCGGCGGGTGGGAGGCAGCAGTCCGGCGTAGGGCAGCAGCAAGGCGCGTAGACCCGGAGCGCCGAGCTGAGCCCGGGTCGGCTGTCCGGCGACCAGCACCTGGGTGTGCTGGTCCAGCGGACCGAGAGCCGCCCACGGCGAGAGCTTCGCCGCCAGGCTCTCACGCGCCGACGCATCCAGGGTGTCGGCCACGTGGACGCGCAGTGGCGCGCTCATGCGATGCCTCCCGGGCACACGGGGTTGTGCAGCTGGGTGGGGCAATCGTGACCGTAGTAGGCGTAGCGCAGACGGGCGATGCGCTCGAGCGCGGGACCTCCGGCGATGTAGCGGTGATTCCACTTGCGGGCGTGCTCCACGTGGGCCTGGCGGGCCGACTCGTGACGCCACGCGTGCGCGACGACCCACGCATCGCGATCGTGCGGACCGTCGGCGGCGAACAACAGCCCGTTGCCGGACTCCCCGGCCAGCACGCCGCGCGTCTGCTCGATCGCCTCGCGGTACTGCGCCAGGGAGATCTTCGGCCACATGAACAGAGCCACGGTGGCCTCGCCGTCGAGCTCGATCCAGCGTCCGCGCGGGTGGGCGTGGACCAGCCCCGGGTAGGTCGCGGTGACCCCACAGCGGAACGCGAAGCTGGGCCCCTGCAGGTCGTAGCTGCGGGCGAGGTGTTGCCGCACTGCGGCACGACCCATGGCCCGATCGCGGTAGCGACGAAAGTGCACCACGTCCGACCACAGCTCGAACACCACGAGCTCGCCCTCGCGATGCCCCAGGCTGCGAAACCACAGCCCTGCGGGCTCGGTGTCACCGAAGCGCTCGATGGTGGCGGGGGCATCGTCGGGATCGATGCCCGGCCAGGAGGTGTAGATGAGCTGGGGCATGGGTCGCAACGAGGGCTAGAGGAATCGACCGGCCCCGAACGGGTTTTCGCTCCCCGCGGGGCAACCGGGCACGAAGTAGGCGTGGTCGAGCCGCGACTCGAGCAGCAGGCTGGCCTTGTCGGGCTTGCGCAGGTCACCGAGCTGCCGGGCCACGGCCTCGCGCTCGTCCTCGCGGTCGGCCCAGCACCGCATCAGCAGCCACGCGCCCTCGTCGTAGGGCCCATCGGCGGCACACAGCACGCCCCGGCCTCCGGGTGCGTCGCCATGCAGGCCGTGCTTGTCGAGCCCCGACTCGTACTTGCTCACGCTGATCCCGGGATAGGCGGCGACGAGCACCCCGCCGCGGCCGTCGAGGGAAAGCCAGCGTCCCCGCCCGTCCTCGTCAGCCTCCCGCAGGTAGTGGCTGGTGGTCTCGTGGCGGACGCTGTGCCCCGGGCGTGCGACGCCGTGTTGGGCCTTGGCCTGCTTCACCGAGGCCCGGCTGCGCTCGGCCTCGTGTTGCTCGCGCCAGTGCAGATGATCGGACCACAGCTCGATCACCAGGGTGCCGCCGCCCGCCTCGGGACGCACGGCCCCGAGCGCGCGAAACCACAGTCCGGGGGCCTCGCTCATACCCAGTCGCTCGTACTGGGTGCGGAACCGACCGGGGGCCAGCGTGGGCCAGTGCTTGATGTTGACGAAGCTCATCGCGGGTCAGGGCTCCAGGGTGAGGGTGAGGCTGATGGCGACCAGGACGATCCCCAGGTGGGCGAGCATCGGCCCTCGCACGGGGTCCGGCCCTCGCAGGTCGCGAATGCGGGGGACGACGTCGGCGCCGAGCTCGACGAGATCCACGACCGCGAGCACGGCCAGGGCGAACAGCAGGGTGGCGCGCTCGGGGGTCGGCAGCTGGGCGACGCACATGCCCGCCACGAGCACGCCCGCGCCGACGTGCGTGAGCCCGAGGGTGGTGGCATGGAACCGGGCGTGGGCGGGCCACGTCGGATTGCCGGCCGCGTCCGCACCCAGCGGGGAGCGCAGGCCACCCACGACCAGGGCGACCGTGGCCAGCAGGGTGGTGACGACGACGATGGTGAGGATGGGCATGGTGGGTCCCGGGAAGACGATCAGCCCATCGCGCGAAACGGCTGCGCGCGCCGGCCGAAGATGTGATCGAGGATGACCTGCTTGACCGCGGTGGCCTCGAGCTCGTCCACGTCGGGAACGAGCTCGGGGGTGTTGCTGACGAACAGTGGCCCCGCCTCGGGGCGGTCGGTTACCCGGCCGTGGGAGCCGCGAACCATGGACGCGTCCATCGGGATCAGGTCCATCAGCACGCGCTGGCGCAGGACCTTGGACCGGAACAGCTTCCCCAGGACCCGGAGCATCGGCGCCCGGATCTTCGGGTCGATGAACAGCTCGGCGGGGTCGTAGCCGGGCTTGCGATGGATGTCGACGGTGCGCGCGAAGTCGGGGGCACGCGCGTCGTCGAGCCACCAGTAGTAGCTGAACCACCGGTCGGCGCGGCTTAGCGCCACCAGCTCGCCCGCGCGGGGATGGTCCAGGCCCATCGCACGCTTGCCCTCGGCATCGAGCACCTGCTCCACGCCGTCGAGCCCCTGGAGCAGCGCGCGGACCTCGGGAACCCGCTGCGGGTCTTGGACGTAGACGTGGGCGATCTGGTGGTCGGCGAGGGCGAAGGCCGACGACGCGCCGGGATCGAAGTGCTCCTCGCCCAGTTCCTCGCGGATCGCGATGTGACCCGCCCGTCGCAAGGCCCGGTTGATGTGAACGGGGCCGTCCACCTTGGTGATCCCGTACTCCGACAGCACGATGACGCGCAGACCCGCGCGCTCGGCCTCGTCGAACACCCGTCCGCATACCGCATCGATCTCCTGCAGTGCGGTCGCGGCCTGGGGGCTGTCGGGTCCGTGGCGCTGCAGGTCGTAGTCGAGGTGGGGGAGGTAGACCAGGTTCAGCGTGGGGCGATGGCGTCGCTCGATCAGCAGTGCCGCCTCGGCGATCCATCGCGACGACTTGATGTCGGCCTTGGGACCCCAGAAGTTGAACAGCGGGAACGGCCCCAGCTCGTTCGTGAGCTCGGTGCGCAGCGGCCCCGGGCTGGTGTGGACGTCGGGGAGCTTGCGACCGTCGGCGCGGTAGATCGGACGAGGCGTCACCGCCCAGTCGACGTTCGCGTACATGTTGTACCACCAGAACACCTTGGCGCAGGTGAACCGCTCGTCGCGGGCGCGCGCGGTGTCCCACAGCTTCTCGCCCTGCACCAGCGCGTTGGACTGTCGCCACAGCCAAACCTGCGCCAGGTCGCGGAAGTACCAGCCGTTGCCGACGCAGCCGTGCTCGCGAGGCAGGGCGCCGGTCACGAAGGTCGCCTGCGCCGAGCAGGTCACGGCCGGGGTCACGGTGCGCAGCGGCAGCCCTCGGCCCTGCTGCACGAACTGCAGCAGGCGCGGGGTGTGCTCGCCGAGCAACTCCGTCGTCAGGCCGACGACGTTCAGGACGATCGTGCGTTGCATCGCTCAGGCCTCGGGCGCGCGGTCGAGGTCGACCCGCGGGGTCTGGCCGCGGAGGACCGAGTTGCCCTCCCACAGGTCGCGCTGGTCGATGCGGGGCAGCGCCTGCACCTCCTGCAGATCGAGGCGGCCGCTCTGCGCGAAGAACCGCACCGGGTTGTTCCAGAACACCTCGGTGAGGGCGGCCTCGTCCAGGCCGTCACGCTGCATCTGGGCCACGGTCTTGGGCACACCGAGGGGATCGCTGACCCCCCAGTCTGCCGCGCTGTTGACGAGGATGCGGTCGGTCCCGTGCTTGCGGACGATCTCGGACATCCGCGCGGGGCTCATCTTGGTCTCGGGATAGATGGTGTGACCCGCCCAGGCTCCGGCGTCGAGCACCATGCCCACCGTCTGCTCGGTGTTGTGGTCGATGAGGGCCAGCTCCATGGGAAAGTCGAGCTCGCGGAGCAGAGCCAGGGTCTGCTCGGTGCCCGTGACCTTGTCGCGATGGGGGGTGTGGATCAGCGCGGGCAGCCCCAGCTCCTTGGCCAGCCGCAGCTGGGCTCCGAAGTAGTGGATCTCGTTCTCCGTCATGTCGTCGAAGCCGATCTCGCCCACGCCGAGCACCCCGTCCTTCTCGAGGTAGACAGGCAGCAGGTCCATGACCTCGTCCGCGAGCCGTCGGTCGTTGGACTCCTTGGGGTTGAGGCCCAGGGTGCAAAAGTGGTGGATCCCGAATTGGCTGGCTCGGAACCGCTCCCAGCCGAGCAGCGACAGGTAGTAGTCCTCGAACGACCCGGCGTGGGTACGGGGTTGGCCGAGCCAGAACGCAGGCTCGATGATCGCGGCGACGCCCGCCTCGGCCATGGCCTGATAGTCGTCCGTGGTGCGGGAGGTCATGTGGATGTGGGGATCGAAGAGCTTCATCGGGCTGCCGTCTGCGGAGGGTTTTCGGATTGGTTGGCCAGGGCAACGATGTGCTGCACCCCGGCCGGGATGCTGCGGCCCGCCGCCTCACGCTCGCTGGCGTAGCCGAGCACCATGCGGGCGAGCTCATCGCTGGCGCGGCCGGGGAGGCCCTCGACGTGGTCGACGGGCAGACCCATGAACATGGCCTTGAGCACCAGCTGGTTGAAGTTGAGGTCGGGGAACCATTGCGCGGGGTAAGGGTTGTGCAGAGCGATCGCGGCGAACACGGGCAGCGCGTTGGTGCGGCCGGCCTCCACCGCGCCGTCGAGCAGCGTGCGACCGTGGGGCAACAGGGGCAGCATTCGCAGCAGGCTCTCTTGCTCGCTGAGCTCGCCGCGGCGCAGTAGGTCGCCGAACAGCTCGGCCCCGTCCGCGGGCGGCAGGGTCTCCAGCGCCGTGAGCACCAGCGCGGCCCGGCCCACGTCGAGCAGTCGCCAGCCGGGCGTCGACAGGCGGGCCTCGACCGACGGCGGCATCGCATCGCGCTCGGCGGCCGTGGGGTGGAGCGGATCGAGGCCGAGGAGCCGACGGGAGCGAGCGAGCGCCAGTCGCAGAGGTCGGGTGCTTCCGCCGACGGTGGTCCGAATGGAGGCCAGCGCGTCGCGAAGCCACGCGGAAGCGGCCGCGTCGCGGCGGGTGGTGGCCAGGCGGATCGCGAGCGGAGCCAGGTGGACGGGCTGGGTATCGGGGACGTGCATCGGGGAGTCCTTCGGATCCGGGTCAGGTTCCAGCGACGAGGCGCTGCAGCGCGAGGGTGGTCAGGAAGGCCGCGAAGGCGACGACGACGGGGCCGAAGCCGACCGCGGTGGCGATGAGCAGGGCATCGACCAGCGCGATGCCGGCGATGAGGGAGATGACCCCCCGCCGGATCGACGCGGGCCGACGGCTCCGCACCAGACGCAGGGCACAGGTCACCCAGCCCGCGAAGCCGAGCAGCAGCCCGGCGCCGCTTGGGCCGGCGCCCAGCAGCGGGAGCGCGACGACGGCGGGTGCCCAGATGCCGAGCAGCGGGCCCACGCGGACGAGGCGACTGGAGCTCTCGTGCGCGGCCGCGTAGGTCAGGCCCAGCACGTACGCCACGAGGATCGCGGCGCCCAGCAGCACCGGGCCGCCCAGTCCCGGGGCGACCGCGAGCGCACCGCACAGGTACAGCCCGGCGCGGCACATCCCCATGAGCACGGGGGCGGCGGCGTTGCCCTTGTGGTGGCGGTCGTAGGCGATGATGCACGCGACCAGGCCCACGGCGGCCAGGCCCGGTCGCCATCCCATCGACCACGCGATGGCGAGGGCGGCCAGCACCATCACGACCGCCCAGCGGATCACCTCGCCCCGCTCGACCTCCCCCGAAGGGATCGGACGCTCGGGCCGCTCGCGGGCGTCGATCGAGGCGTCGAACACGTCGTTGAGAAACATCCCGGCCACGTACAGCAGCGAGCCCATCAGACCCAGCGGCACGATGACCCCCACCGTCGGGGTCCCGCCGGCCAGGATGGCGCCGGCCAGGACGTTGCTCCACACCGTGGGCAGGTTGGAGATCCGGCCGAGCTTCATGGCGGTGGACATGTTCATGCGACGCACTCCCGGGAGGCTCCGTGGGTGTGCCGCAGCAGGGCCGCGGCGGTGGTCAGCTCGCGCGCGATGGCGTCGGCCAAAGGCAGGGTGCGATGGCTCGGCGGCAGGACGCCCCAGGTGTAGGTCTCGACCTCGAAGTGTGGCGACAGGCCGCGCGCGTGCACCTGGGCCAGCAGCGGTGCCAGCGAGTCGGCGGTGGTCGACAGGGGGCCGGGCTCGTCGTGGAAGATCGGGACGTGGAAGTGGACCCGCCACGCGACCGGGCGGTGGTGCCCCTGCGCCCGCGAGCGGATCGCGTCGTCGAGGTCGAGGAAGCGGTGGAGGCGGCCGTGGTCGTCGCGGGCGACCACCTGGTGTAGGTACTGCCCGTCGTCGAACGGCTGCAGCCGGGCGACGGCCTCGTCGGTGACGGGGTCGAGCACCAACGCCGCCGTGATCTGGACCTTGGCCAGGCGTAGCCCCGCGGCTGCGATGCGATCGACGCAGGTCCGCGGGTCCTCGAACTCCACCGCGGCGTGGCAGGTGTCGAGGCACAGGCCCAGGTGTCGGCGGATGGCCGCCTCCGCGGTGACTCGGGTCGCACCGATGAGCGCCGCCATCCGCTCGAGCGCCTCCGGACCGAGCAGCGTGCTCTCGAAGAACGCGACCGCCTCCTCGGTGGTCTCCAGCATGCAGTGGGGCTCGGGCTCGAGCGCCAGGGTGATCGCGCGGCCCGTGTCCTGCTCGCGTCGCCACAGATCGGCGGCGCAGCGCAGCAGCTGCTCACGCATCCGTAGCCGAGCCGCCGGGCGATCGATGTCGGGGCGGAACCCGCCCGGCACCGTGCTCACCGAGCCGGCCATGGCGTCCGGGAGCAGGGCCCCGAGGATCTCGAACAGGTCTGCGCTGTAGGCCGCGCGGGCGGGCTCGCACCAGTCGGGGCGGTACACCGCCTGCTTGATGGCGTGCCCATGGAACGGTCCGTACGGAAAACCGTTGAGGGTGAAGACGTACAGGCCCCGCGCGTCCAGGGCGGAGCGCAGAGCGGGCAGCGCAGTGGGGCGCCCCAGCAGCTCGCGCGCGGCACGGGCCGACAGCCGCAGACCCACGCCCATGGGGGCGTCGGGGCTCACGCGAGCCTTGACCTGCGGGACCTGACGCTCGAGGGTCTGCAGCACCTCCGGCCAGGACTCGCCGGGGTGGATGTTGCTGCAGTAGGTCAGGTGGATGGGGTGTGGATCGACGCGCACGGGCCCTACCTCCGTCGGCGCTCTCCGAGCGCGGTGATCACTGCGCTCACCGTGTCGCGATCGAGCTCGTGCACCTCGATACCCTTGCCGAGCGTCTCGAGCATGGTGACGGTGAGCGGGCCGCCCAGGTGCTCGCGAAACTCCTCGATCCCCGCCAGCACCGAGCGATCGCCCCGAGCGTCCTCGAGGTCGAGGGCCTCGTGCCACAGCGGCAGCCCGAGCTCGGCGAGCAGCGCTTCCACCCGGGTCGCGTCGACGGTAGGCAGGCCGGTGCGCAGGGCCGAGTACCCGCAGTCGATGGCGATCCCGATCCCGACCGCCTCGCCGTGCCGCAAGCTGTGCCCGCTGAGCACCTCGAGTCGGTGGGCAGCCCAGTGCCCGAAGTCGAGGGGACGGGCGCTCCCCGACTCGAACGGATCGCCGCCGTTGCGAATGTGGGCGAGGTGCAGCGCGGCGCCGCGCCGGATCATCGATTGCATGGCCTCGCGCTCGCCCTCGCGTAGGGCGGCTGCGTTGGCCTCCAGCTCCCCGAAGAACGCGTGATCACGGATGAGCGCCACCTTGACCGCCTCGGCGATCCCGGCGATCCGCTCGCGTCGGGACAGCGTGGAGATGAATTCGAGGTCGTTGATCACCGCGAACGGGGGCGAAAAGCAGCCCAGGGCGTTCTTGGTGCCGAACCGGTTGACCCCGTTCTTGACCCCGATGCCCGCGTCGTTCTGCGCGAGCACGGTGGTGGGGACCCGCACGATGCGGAGCCCGCGGTGGGTCACCGCCGCCGCGTACCCGACCGCGTCGAGCACCGCACCGCCCCCGATGACGACGATGGTGGAGTGCCGGTCGAGTCGGGCCTCGAAGAACTCGCGCTGCAGCGCCGTGATCAGCCCCGGCTCGTTCTTGGCCGCCTCGCCGCCGGGGACGATCCGCAGGGGGCCGCCCCAGTCGAGGTGATGATGGTGGGCGGCACAGTAGCGGGCGACGCGATCCTCGAGGTCCGGCCAGGCCCGAGCGACGCCCGCGTCTACCACCACCCACAGTCGGTGCCGACGCTGGGGCTCCTGGCGGGCAATGGCCGAGACGAGGGTCTGGTCGTGGACCGCGAACATGTCGCGGGTGAAGGCGACCGGGTAGTCGAAGGCAACGCTGAAGCGCTGCTCGATCGCGGAGGGGGACTCGATCCTCGCGGGATCACGGCTGACCAGCGCGGTGGCGTGCTGCATGAGGGGCCTCGGGTCGATGGGGCGGACGGCTCCTCGTCGGCCGGGGCGGGCGACGAGAAGCTCGGTTCTGTTCCGGAGTGCCGACGTCGAGGGATTCCATTCACTCCTCGGTGACATCATCCGCGGTGTCGGGTGAAGCCGGACCGCGTCTGGGGTCTCGGGAGGTCGACGTCGTGCTGGCTACTTGGTTCATCCGCGAGTGATTTCGGGCGATTGCGGGCCGTGTTGACGACGCCACGACCAACCGTTCCGTCTTCGCGGCGGGCTGTCCGGGGTCTTTCGGTAGACCTCGTGTCCGTCGACGAGCACCACCGCGAAACTGGACGCGTCGTTGCCCCATTCGGAGACCATCTCGCGGGCGGTGTCGAGATCGGGCGAGCGGAAG